>JANNMQ010000711.1:0-2055 GCA_031398045.1 Rubrivivax sp. | reverse complement strand
CCGGATCGTGTTGCTGTCATCGATCACCAGCACCTTGAATCCAGTCGTGCTCACTTGATGCTGCTCCTCATATGTAACTGCTCGGGGGCTGCATCGTCATCCACGGATGGAACAATGAGCGTCCTCAAATTTGAACCATCTCGAAATCTTCCTTGCGGGCGCCGCATTCGGGACAGGTCCAGTTCATCGGCACTTGGTCCCAGGAAGTACCGGGTGGAATGCCATGATCGGGCGCGCCAGCGGCCTCGTCATAGATCCACCCGCAGATCAAACACATCCAAGTTTTTGCTTCGGTCACAGCTTACGGGGCCTTCGTTTAGAATGCAACGATTGTATCGAGGGCACATGCGGAGATACTGCACAGTGCTGATGCACGGATGATTCAGGTCCATGCCAAACGCCAACCCACCGACCACCGCGGCGACTGAGTCAGACGAGGAAGACGCCAGTCCCGCGTGCGTGATGGTGTTCAACGCAAGCGACCCGAGCGGCGCTGGCGGACTCTCCGCAGATGTAACGGCAATCGCCTCGGTCGGCGCTCACGCGCTGCCGGTGGTGACCGGTGCCTACGCCCGCGATACCGCGGAAATCCTCGATCATTTCAGCTTCGACGAGGAAGCTATCGCGGACCAGGCCCGCGCCATCCTGGAAGACACGCCGGTGCAGGTGTTCAAGGTCGGCTTCGTCGGCAGCCCCGAAGCGGTGAGCACCATCGCAGGCATCGCAGCCGACTATGCGGACGTGCCTGTCATCGCCTACATGCCCAACCTGTCCTGGTGGGACGAGAACCAGATCGACCTGGACCTCGATGCCTTCCGCGAGCTGATGCTGCCGCAGACCACGGTGCTGGTGGGCAACCACAGCACCCTGTGGCGGTGGCTGCTTCCGGACTGGAGCAACGACCGCAGCCCCGGTGCCCGGGACATCGCCAAGGCCGCCGCCGACATGGGCGTGGCCTACACGCTGGTGACCGGCATTCCGCTGCCGGACCAGTTCCTGGACAACGTGCTGGCCACGCCGCAGTCGGTCCTGGGCAACGAGAAGTTCGAGCGCTTCGAAGCCGTCTTCTCCGGCGCCGGCGACACGCTGTCGGCGGCGCTGGCGGCGCTGGTGGCCAGCGGCTCCGACCTCACCGCGGCAACCACCGAAGCACTGGCCTACCTGGATCGCTGCCTGGACGCGGGCTTTCGCCCCGGCATGGGCAACGTCGTCCCCGACCGCCTGTTCTGGGCCCAGCCCGAAGGCGAAACCGAAGAACTGACTCCCGAAGAAGCGCAGGTCCTGCAAGTGCTGGACATGCCCGCCCATGACACCAAACACTGACCGCAATTGCGAACTTTTCGAACGCGCCCGCCGCATCATTCCCGGCGGGGTCAACTCACCGGTCCGCGCTTTCCGCGCCGTTGGCGGCACGCCACGTTTCGTCCAGCGCGCGCAGGGCGCGTATTTCTGGGACGCCAACGGCAAGCGCTACATCGACTACATCGGCTCCTGGGGTCCGATGATCCTGGGCCACGGGCACCCGGCCGTGGTCGACGCGGTGATGAAGGCCGCGCAGGACGGTTTCTCGTTCGGCGCCCCGACCGAACGAGAGATCGAGCTGGCCGAGGCCATCGCCGCTGTGATGCCGTCCCTGGAGATGGTGCGGCTGGTCAGCTCCGGTACCGAAGCGGCGATGAGCGCGATCCGGCTGGCGCGCGGCGCCACCGGCCGCAGCAAGCTGATCAAGTTCGAGGGCTGCTACCACGGCCACGCCGACGCCCTGCTGGTCAAGGCCGGTTCCGGGCTGGCCACCTTCGGCAACCCGACCAGCGCGGGCGTCCCGCCCGAAGTGGTGCAGCACACGCTGGTCCTCGAATACAACAACATCCAGCAACTGGAAGAAGCGTTCGCGCTGCATGGCGACGAGTTGGCCTGCCTGATGATCGAGCCGATCGCCGGCAACATGAACTTTGTCCGTGCCTCGATTCCCTTCATGCGGCGCTGCCGTGAACTGTGCACCAAGCATGGGGCACTCCTGGTGTTCGATGAAGTCATGACCGGTTTCCGGGTCGC
>JANNMQ010000064.1:0-3205 GCA_031398045.1 Rubrivivax sp. | reverse complement strand
CGCACCAGGCACACCCCCATCAGGGCCACCACAGGGTGAAGCGCCAGCACCGCGCGCGGCACCTTGCTCAAGCCCAGCGCCAGCACCGCGCTTGCAGCGATGCCGCCGGCCAACAGGCAGGCCAAGGTGAGGCGCTTCACTTCACCAAAACCCGAAAAGCGCCACATGCTCTGCGGCACCTTGAAAGCGACGAATGCCAACAGGTAAACAGCCACCACAGCGGCCAGCACGGCGTTGTCGTACCCGGGGCGGGCGCTCGTCCAGCGTTCAAAACCCAGGCGGAACAGGTAAGTGATGTGCCAACACGCGGCAATCACCAGCGCATCCACCGCCAGGCTCAGTGGCCCGCGATGAGGACGCAGGCGGGCCAGCAACAAGTCCAGCCTGTGCCAGACACTCACGCTGGCGCTATGGCTGTTGTTTGCGCCCGCAGGCGGCTTCGCATCCGTGTTCACGGTTGCTCCAAGCTGCATGGCGCTGGGCGGCGCATCATCGCGCCGCATCCGACTGCACAGGCAGCCCCAGCTCACGCCAGCTCAACACACCGTGGTCGGCCTGGGCATGGCTGGCATCACCGCCGTACACCAGCAGCGGATCGGCCGCTTCAGCGCCCACCAGGCGCTGCCAACGGCGCGCGGAACCCAGCCAATCGCTGCTGTAGGTGAGGCCGGACTTGCATTCCACGCCGTGCAGGCGGCCGCCGTGCTCAAACACCAGGTCCATTTCAAGGCCGTGGTTGTCACGCCAGAAGTACAGGTCTGGTGACAGACCCTGGTTCAGGCGGTGCTTCAGGGTTTCAGACACGACCCAGGTTTCGAAGACCGCGCCGCGAGCCGCATGCACCTGCAGGTCTTCGGCCTGCGTGATGCGCAGCAGGTGGCACAGCAGGCCTGTGTCCAAGAAGTACAGCTTCGGTGTTTTCACCAGGCGCTTGCCAAAGTTACGGAAGTAAGGCGACACCAGCGTGACGATATGGCTGGCCTGTAGCACCGTCAGCCACTGGCGTGCAGTGGGCTGGCTGATGCCACAGTCTGAGGCCAAGCTGTTCAGGTTCAGCAACTGCGCGCTGCGCGCTGCGCACATCAGCAAAAAGCGCTGAAAGGTCAACAGGTTGGCCACGTTCAGCAGTTGTCGCACGTCGCGTTCGATGTAGGTGGACACATAGGCAGAAAACCAATGCTGGGGATCGGGCTGACGGTGCTGGGCATGCAGCGCTGGGTAGCCACCGCGCCACAAACGCTGTTCCAGGCTGTGGTGCGTCCCTGATGCAGCTGATTCAGAAGCGAGCTCAGAGGCAAGCAGTTCGCTGTGAGCCAGCGGCAACAAGGTCAGCATGCCCACGCGGCCGGCCAGCGACTGGCTGATGCCGTCCATGAGGCCAAACTGCTGGGACCCGGTCAATATGAAGCGGCCCATCTTCGGCGAATCATCCACCACCCCCAACAGGTAAGACAGCAGGGCCGGCGCACGCTGCACTTCGTCAAGCACCGCCCCGGCCTGGTAGCGGGACAAGAAGCGCCGCGGGTCGGCCAAAGCCAGCTCGCGCGTGTCGTGGTCTTCCAGATTGACGTGCGGCAGGTACGGAAAGGCGCTGCGCGCCAGTGTTGACTTTCCAGATTGACGCGGCCCGGTAATAGCCAACACTGGGAACCCAGATGCCATCTGCAGCAGCGTGCGGCTGCCGTTGCGGGCAAGGAGAGGCGGTAGCACCATGAGAACCGACAAATCAAAGATGAGATCTTTATATTGTACGAATGTGTCGACGAAAACCTGTTTGCCAAAATCTGGCTAATTCAAGTTACAAACTTGAGTTTGTACAAAGTTCAGCAGATGCAGAAATGGCAGCAAGTGTTGACGTGATACACATTTTTTCTAGGTCGCCACAGGCAATTCCACGGCATGCGGTGTGCCCAAACCGCCATTGCTGACCAGCTGCCTACCTTGCACTTACCCTACCGTCCCTGCGCCAGTCGCCGCAGCAGCACGCGCGCGGTGCGCCACAACACCGCCACGTCGCTGGCCAGCGTGGCTTGTTGCGCATAGGCCGCAGCCTGTGCCACCTTGGCCGGCAGGATGCGTTCGATGTACTCGCGCTCGGGGTCGGCAGCAGCTGCCAGCAGCGCCGCCTCGTCGATGTGGGCCAGCGATGCCGGGTCGGTCATTCCCGGGCGCACCGCCAGGGCCAGTTCACGCAGGTGCGCCGGGTAGTGCGCCACGTAGCGCGGCACCTCGGGGCGTGGGCCCACCAGGCTCATGTGGCCGCGCAGCACGTCGATGAACTGCGGCAATTCGTCCAGCCGGGAGCGGCGCAGGAAAGCTCCGGCCCGGGTGATGCGCGGGTCCGTGCCCACGGTCAGCGGCAAGCCCCCAGCCTGCACCCGCATGGTGCGAAACTTGTGGATCGAAAACAGCACACCGTGGCGGCCCACCCGTTGCTGCCGGAAAAATGCCGGGCCCGGGGAATCCAGCTTCACCCACAGTGCCACGGCCAGCAGCAACGGTGCCAACAGCAGCAGCGCCAGGCCCGCCACGGTGACGTCGAACAGCCGCTTGGCCAGGCCGTGGTTCACGCCCCCAGCACCGCGTGCAGCACCTGTGCCACGCGCTGCACATCAACCGCCTGCATGCGTGTGTGCAGCGGCAGGCTGACCATGTTTTCATAGGCGCGCTGGCTGTGCGGAAACTGCGCTGGCTGCAGGCCGTAGCGGTCTCGCCAGTAGGGGTGCAGGTGCAACGGCACGTAGTGCACGCTGCAGCCGATG
Source organism: Rubrivivax sp. (assembly GCA_031398045.1). Taxonomy (GTDB): domain Bacteria; phylum Pseudomonadota; class Gammaproteobacteria; order Burkholderiales; family Burkholderiaceae_C; genus Rubrivivax. The sequence continues at coordinate 443 of JANNMQ010000064.1, read as the reverse complement.
CCGGCTTCAAACAGATGCTCCACCAAATGGTCGCGGGTACTTAGAGCCTGCGCCGACAGGCGCAGCACGTACAGGTGCCAGGCATGCTGTTCACCAACCGGTGCCGCCGGTGGCAACAGCACCGGCAGCCCTGCCAGCGCCTGGTTGTAAAGCGCCGCCAGTGCGGCGCGCTGCTGCGCGAAGGCCTGTGCGCGCTTGAGCTGGTGAATGCCCAGTGCAGCCGCAATGTCGGTCAGGTTGTATTTGTAGCCGGGCGCTACCACTTCGTAGTACCAGCTCGGCACTTTGGCCGTAAAACGGTCGAAAGCGTCGCGGTTGATACCGTGCAGCCGCATCACGCGGGCGCGCGCCGCCAGCTCGGCGCTGCGGGTGACCAGCATGCCGCCTTCACCGGTGGTGATGGTTTTGTTGGCATAAAAACTAAATACCGTGGCGTCGCTGTC
>JANNMQ010000661.1:0-4616 GCA_031398045.1 Rubrivivax sp. | reverse complement strand
CAGGCGCCCCAGCGTGTGCAGTGAACCTTCCCAGTCCTGGCGCGGCTCGTGCGGGTAGACGGTGTGGGTGTCGAGCACCTTGCCGGTGTCGCTGACCACGGCCACTTTCACGCCGGTGCGGATACCCGGGTCCAGACCCATGACCACACGCTTGCCCGCCGGTGCGGCCAGCAACAGGTCGCGCAGGTTGTCAGCAAAGACTTTGATGGCCACGGTTTCGGCTTCTTCACGCAGCCTGGCAAACAGGTCACGTTCCAAGCTCAGGCTGAGCTTGACCTTCCAGGTCCACGCCACACATTTGCGCAGCAGGTCGTCAGCCGGCCGCTTGGCGTGGCTCCAGCCCAGCTGGATGGCAATGCGTCCCTCAGCCAAAGACACAGAAGGTGTCCCCTGCGGAGACGTGGTCTGCCCCGGCACCAACTCCTCATTCAAAACCAGCTTGGCGTCCAGCCATTCCTGGGTACGACCGCGAAACACCGCCAGCGCGCGGTGGCTGGGCACAGTGCGAATGGGCTCTGCATAGTCGAAATAATCACGAAACTTGGCGGCATCGGGATGCGTGCCATCTTTGCCATCCACCAGCTTGCTCTGCAGCAAGGCCTCGCTCCACAGCCACAAGCGCAGCTGGCCCACCAGCACCGCGTCTTCGGCCCAACGTTCACTCAGCAAGTCGCGAACCCCGTCCAGCACGGCCTGCACATCGGCAAAACCGCCCTCGGCATTGACATAGGCAGCGGCGCTGGCCAGCGGGTCCAGCATGGGGTTGGCAAACAGCTGGTCGGCCAGCGGCTCCAGCCCTGCTTCCCGGGCGATCATGCCTTTGCTGCGCCGCTTGGGCTTGAACGGCAAGTACAGGTCTTCCAGCTCTTGTTTGGTGGGCGCTGTTTCCACCGCAGCACGCAACTCGGGCGTCAGCTTGCCCTGTTCGGCTATGCTTTTCAGCACCGCTGCGCGGCGGTCTTCCAGTTCACGCAGATAGGACAGTCGTGTTTCCAGTTCACGCAGCTGGATGTCGTCCAGGCCTTCTGTGGCTTCTTTGCGGTAACGGGCGATGAATGGGACGGTGGCGCCGCCATCCAACAAGTCCACGGCGGTTTTGACTTGCACCGGCCGGGCCTTCAGCTCGGCGGCTATTTGCAGAACGATCTTGTCCAAGAAGCTCGGGCGCCAGTGGCGAAAAAAGCGAAGTTTTGGAGTTTAAGCGGCGCCTGCCTGCAAACTTTTGCGGCGAGCTCCGCAAGTGGGGTGTTGGCAATTGCCCGCTTGTGCCTTGACACAGGCAGACCACGCGCACCCTGCAGGGTCTGCTGTGCATCTGCCGGGTCGCCGTGCCATGATGCAAGGGCTGTGTGAACAGCTGAAGAAGGCGTGAGCCACCGAGCCCTTTGTCGCAATGGAGCAAACTGCCATGCGCCACCTGAACCATACCCACAGCGCCCACTGCGCCACGCTGCGCACGTTGTGTGCGCTGCTGTTGGCTTGCATCGCCTCGGCCTGCACCACCCTGCAAGAGCCCACAGCGCAGCCAGTACGGTTTGAGCACGACAGCCATTTCAGCCAGTCTGCTGACGACCACACCGAGGCCCTCGATCCGCTGGTGATGAGCCCTGCCATGCGGGCTTACGCCGAAGAACACCTGCTGGCTCCCGCCCAGAAGGCCATCAGCCGGCGCGAGCCTCGCCAAGCCTTGCTGGCAGCGCTGTACCAGAACCAGGCCTTGCGCTTGCAGTACGACGACTCGCAGACACGCACCGCGGCGCAGGCTTTTGAGCAACGCAAGGGCAATTGCCTGTCGCTGGTGCTGATGACGGCGGCTTTTGCCAAACACCTGGGTTTGCCCATCACCTACCAAGCGGTGGAAGTGGACGAGAACTACGAGCGGCGCGGCGGCCTGCACCTGAGCAGCGGCCATGTGAACATCGTGCTGGAGCGCCCGCTGCTGGCACTGCGCCGCGGCGGCGCTGCTGAAGACGCTGACCTGGTGGTGGATTTTCTGCCCGGCCGTGAAGTGGCGGGCGCGCGCACCCGCGTGATCAGCGAAGCCACGCTGCTGGCCATGTTCCACAACAACCGGGCCGCTGAGCTGCTGGCCCACGGCCAGCTGTCAGACAGTTACTGGTCGGCGCGCCGGGCTGTTTTGCAAGCACCGGGCTTCGTGGCTGCCATGAACACGCTGGGCGTGGTGTACACACGCGCCGGCTTGCTGCAGGGTGCCGAGCAGGCCTACCGCCAGGTGCTGAAGGCAGAACCGAACAACGTGGCCGCGCTGAGCAACTTGGTGAGTGCGCTGAAACAACAAGGTCGGCTGCAAGAGGCAGAGCCGGTGGCGCGTCTGCTGGCGCGGCTGCAACCGCTGCCGCCCTTTGAAGCCTACGACGAAGGCCGCCGGGCTTTGATTGCCGGCGATTTCACACGCGCCAAACAGCTGTTCGAGCTGGAGCTTCAACACCAGCCTCGCCAGCCTGAGGTTCACCACTGGGCAGCAGTGGCGAACTGGCACCTGGGCAACCAGCGGCAGGCTGAGCGCCACCTGGCGCAGGCGCGCGACCACAGCAGCACCCCTGAGGACCACGGCCGCTACAGCGCCAAGCTGGCCAGCTTGCGCGCGTCAGTGAATTGAAATCGAACCAGTTCGGTGCCTGAAGGCCCCACAGCGCACCGCTTTGGGGCGCATTTCGCGTGAACACGGCGGCATGCAGCGCACCACTTCAGGCATAAAACCTGCATGAGCTGGTGCGTCATTTCAATGGGCGCACCAAACGAAGGCATCGCCCGCCACCAGGAGACGACTTTGGACCAAGTCAAACAGGGCACTGACGCTTTGTTCATATTGCTGGGCGCCATCATGGTGCTGGCCATGCACGCGGGCTTTGCCTTCTTGGAACTGGGCACGGTGCGCAAGAAGAACCAGGTGAATGCGCTGGTGAAAATCTTGGTGGACTTTGCCGTTTCCACGCTGGCCTACTTTTTCATCGGCTACACGCTGGCCTATGGGGTGAACTTTTTCGCCGGCGCTGAAACCCTGGCTGCCAAAAACGGCTATGAACTGGTGAAGTTCTTTTTCCTGCTGACCTTTGCGGCAGCTATACCGGCCATTGTGTCGGGTGGCATTGCCGAACGGGCGCGTTTTGGCCCGCAGGTGGCGGCCACTGCTGCGCTGGTGGGCATCTTCTACCCGCTGTTTGAGGGTGTGGTCTGGAACCAGGGTTTTGGCATCCAGGCCTGGCTGAAAGCCACCACCGGCGCCGAGTTCCACGACTTTGCGGGCAGCGTGGTGGTGCACGCGGTGGGTGGCTGGATAGGCCTGGTGGCGGTGCTTTTTCTGGGCCCGCGGGCCAATCGCTACCGCAAAGACGGTGCGGTCAGTGCGCACCCGCCGTCCAGCATCCCCTTCCTGGCATTGGGGGCCTGGGTTCTGACCGTGGGATGGTTTGGCTTTAACGTGATGAGCGCGCAGACCATCGACAAGATATCGGGCCTGGTGGCGGTGAACTCCCTGATGGCCATGGCCGGCGGCACGCTGGTGGCGGTGGTGCTGGGCCGCAACGACCCCGGCTTTGCCTACAACGGCCCGCTGGCAGGGCTGGTAGCCGTGTGTGCGGGTTCTGATGTGATGCACCCGGCGGGTGCACTGGTGACTGGCGGCGTGGCCGGTGCGGTGTTTGTGCTGATGTTCACCTGGACGCAGAACCGCTGGAAGGTGGACGACGTGCTGGGTGTGTGGCCGCTGCACGGGCTGTGCGGCGCCTGGGGTGGCATCGCCTGCGGCATCTTCGGTCAATCAGCGCTGGGTGGTCTGGGCGGCGTGACTTTCAGCGCCCAGTTGCTCGGCACCTTGCTGGGCGTGGGCTGGGCACTGCTGGCCGGCGTGGTGGTGTACGGCGGCATCAAGGCCGTCACACCATTGCGGCTGAGCACCGAAGAAGAATACGAAGGCGCTGACCTCTCGATCCACAAAATTGGCGCCACACCTGAGCGTGAAGTCAGCTGGTGAGGGCAGGCTTGGCAAGGGTGTGTTTGCCGCTGTGATCAACGGCGGCCAGCGCCCAGGCCGCAGCGCCCTGGCCCGCCACCCGGCCGGTTGAAAAGCAGGCCGTCAACAGATAACCGCCGGTCGGGGCTTCCCAGTCCAACATCTCACCGGCGACAAACACACCGGGGTGGTTGCGCAACATCAACGCCGCATCCAGGCCTTCAAAACGCACACCACCGGCGGTGCTGATAGCCTCGGCCACGGGCCTTGCTGCCGTCACGGGCACGGGCAGCGCTTTGATAAAAGCCGCCAGCTGGGCAGGGTCGGCCTGCGCGCTCTTGGGCACCAGTTCCCACAGCAGAGCCGCCTTGGCGCCGTCCAGTTTGAGCCGGGTTTTCAGGTGCGTAGCCAGGCTGCGCGTGCCACGCGGGTGCGCCAGTTCTGCACGCACCCAGTCCAGGCTGCGCGTGTGCAACAGGTCCAGCCTGAAGGTGGCGCAGCCCTGCGCAGCCAGGGCCTGGCGCAGCCGCGCTGAAGCGGCGTAGACCAGGCTGCCCTGCACGCCCGTGCTGGTGAGCACCATTTCACCGGCCTGTTGCCAGCCGTCGATGGAGAGGGCCACACCTTTCAGCGGCGCACCGGC
>JANNMQ010000660.1:0-4118 GCA_031398045.1 Rubrivivax sp. | reverse complement strand
ACACCCGCGCCGACACCGTTGGCCCAGGTGTGGGCCTCGTAGGCGTCCCAGTTGCGCAGGAAGGGGAAGTCGGCGCGCCCGCGCTCGGCGGTGGCGATGTCGGCGATCAGCAGCTCGATCATGCCGCCCCAGCGGTCCTTGACGATCCAGGCCGGGTCGCGCAGCGCCACCTCGGCGGCCACGCGTATCCAGTCGCCGTACCAGAACTGGTGGTCGTTGATCTCGGTGATGGCGAAGAATTCTTCGGGGTAGATCGACACCACGCCCAGCGACTTGTCGACTTGCACGTAACCGCGGTCGCTGTTGCCACCCAGCCAATCCTCGGCGCGCTTTTTCAGCAGGTCCAGCAGGCGGTCGCGGCTGGCGTTGTCGCCCTGCTGCTCGAAGAGTTCGGCCAGCTTCATCGTGCGCTGCAGGCCCTTGCCCGCCCAGTAGGCGCTCTTGCCTTCACGCTGCAGTTCGCGGCCGGCGGTGGCCAGGTCTTTCTGCATCACGTCCTTCAACTCGTCCAGGCGCGGCGACGCGGTGATGGCGGGCCAGTAGGGCACGAATCCGTTGTAGGTGGTGGTGGTCTTGAACTGCGAAGCGGCCAGCAGCCGCAGCTTGCCGCGCACGGTGTCGAAGGTGGGGCCCAGCTTGCCGTCGACCGAGGCGTTCTTGAACCACTGGTGCGGGTACAGGCCCAGCAGCGGCCCGTTGTCGGGGCCTTCCATCACCTTTGTCGTCGCCTTGAAGGTGGTCTCAACCTGGCTCGTGGTTTCGTCATAACGCCACTCCACCCGCGTCTGCTGGATGAAGGCATAGGCGTGGCGGGCGAAGAGCGCCAGCGTGGCGGCCTGGTCGTCGGGCAGCCCGGCCACTGACAGGTAGCCGGTGTTCGCAGGCAGCCGCGCGATCCACTCGGTGGGCGATACCGGCTCCCATTTCACGCCCGTGGGGCCGAACATCGCATAGGTCTTGGCACCCACCTTCAGCGCCAGCGCGCGCGGGTCGGCTTGCTCATGCAGGCGCTGGCCGGCTGCCGGCAGGCGCACGCGCAGGTCGCCGCGGCTGACCTTGATCGACGCATACGGATGGCCGCGTGCCACCGTGGTGAGCATGTCGTCGGCACCGCGCGCCATCGAGATGTCGATCGACCAGTCGTCGGCATTGGCCAGTTTGGCCGTGCCGGGTTCGAAGGCCACGGGGGCGATCAGCAGCGGGTCCTTGTGCGGGTAGCGGATCTCGACGTCCTGGCGCACGCTAGACACGGCTTCCTTGGACGGCAGCGCAAATTCCAGGCCTGCGGGCGTGGTCTTCACGGTGATGGGCTGCACGAACAGGGCGTCGGGCTTGGGGTTGAAGATCAGCGTCGAATACCACTGGCTGGTGGGCGCGGCGCGCTTGAGCATGGCCTCGGTGCGAAAGGGCGCTGGCGGCACGGCCTTGTCGCCGGCCTTGGGCGCCAGGTAGTAGGTTCCAGCGCCCAGCTTGACGGGCTGCGCCGAGGCCGGCAGCGCCACAGCCAGCAAGGCCATCAAGGCCAACGCCTGCGAACCCGTCCAACGGACCAGCCGATGCGTGTGTGTAGGAGTCATCACTTACCCTTTCGCGCAGAGACTGCTGCTTGCACATCCATTGTTTGTGAAAGCGCTTTCAAAATGATCCCGCGTTTACCCGGATGAATGCCCTTGGCGCCGCTGTGGCAACAGCCGTGGCGAGCCGAAATGGCGACTGCCGCCGGGAGCCGCCGGGGGCCGCCGATAACCCTGGCCCGGCAGCCGCGAGGGTAAACACGCAGCGTGTGAGCGTTGACGCAAAGGCACCGACGCCCGTATTCTCTGAAAGCGCTTTCATCGCATTCAATCCAGCCCAAGGTGGCCTGACCTATGCAGCAAGAACTCTTTCGTTCACGGCTTACCGCGGCCCGCCGGGCCGGCCAGCCGCGACCTCTGGCCCGCCGCGCGCTGCCTGTCGCGCTGCATGTCGCGCTGCCTGTCGCACTGTGCCTGCTGGGCCTGGGCGCCGGCACGGCGGCCCAGGCTTTTGAATACGGCCCCTTCAGCCTGACCGGCTTTGCCAAGGTCAGCGCAGGCCTGGTCAGCAACGGCTGCGAAGGCTGCCAGCGCGACCCCGACGCCGGCCGTCACTTCATCTGGGCCGATGACATCGTTTACGGCAAGGAATACGGCGGGCTGAAAACGGACAGCGTGCAGATCCAGCCCATCCTGGGCGTCAAGTTCGACCTGCCACAGGGCTTCACGATATCGGGCGCCTATTCCCAGCGCTACCGTGACGGCAAGGCCGACCTGCCGGGCGTGGTCTACGAACGCAGCCTGACGCTGAAGCACGAGTACTACGGCACCCTGCAGATCGGCAACTTCCTGTCGCGCGGCTGGAACCGCCCCGACTACCCCTACGCGTCCGACCTCGGGCAAACCGCGTTCAGCGACGCCGGTGCGGCCTACGGCATCCTCACGAAGGCGGTGCGCTACACCTCGCGCGAACTCTTCGTCGCCGACGGCAACCTGGTGCTGGAAGGCACCTACGACATGGGCGACACCGACTTCAAACGCAACAAGCCGCAGCTGTTCGAGTTCTGGGCGCTGTGGGCGCGCGGGCCGCTGGTCGTTGAGGCCGTTGTGCAGTCGGCGCGCAACGGCCCGCCTGCCGCGTTTGCCAAGGCCCCGTTCACGGGCCTGACGCCGTTCCCCGACCGTGACGACAAACAACTCAATGGCAGCGGCCAGGGCATGTTCATGCTGCTGAGCAAATACCAGATCGGCACCGCGTACGAAGTTTCGGGCGGGCTGCGCTTCAACCGCTGGAGCGGTTCTTACGCGGTGCCGTTGACGCAGGGTGCGCAGGCGCAGTGGAACAACCCTTTCAACGTCGACTGGGGCGGCTTCGACGCCAACGGAGTGCCCAACCCGGGTTATTCGGCACGCTCCACCGACCTGATGCTTGGCCTGCGCAAGTACATCAACCCCAAGCTGGTGGCCTACAGCGGCCTGACCTATCTGGGCAAGGCCACCACGGCCAACCCCAGCGAACGCGGCCAGAGCAATTCCGCGCTCTTCGCCAGCCTGGGCGCGCGTTACGCCATCGGCGGCGGCCTCACGGTCTCGGGTTCGGTGAACGCGGTGACCTACAGCCGCAAGGGCTTGGCACCGCTGAGCATGCCTGCCAACGACGCTTTCTCGAACGTCGATTCCCGCATTGCCAACCGTGGCAATTGGGTGACGGTCGAAGCGAATTACCAGTTCTGAGTCCGAGGTCCTCCCATGATGTCCAACTGGCTCCGCGCCCTGCCCCACAAACCGCAGTGCATACCGCAGCGCACGCTGCAGCGCACCCTGCACTTGACTCTGGCCGCTGCCATGACCGTGGCGCTCGCCGCCACCTTCACAGCCTGCGGTGGTGGCGGCTACACCGAGTCGCCGCTGTCGGTCACCGACCGCCGTGCGCTACCCGCCGAATTCACCACACGCCCTGCGGTCAACTACTCGCCCTACCGCACGTCGCGCAGCGAGGCTGACCTGCGCCTCGAGGCCATCACGCCGGCCAACGTGCTGCAGGACCTGCGCCTTGTGCAGGCCACGGGCATTGGCGTCATCCGACTCTTCAGCAGCCGCGCCTTTGCCGAGACGGTGCTGAAAGTGATTCGCGACAACGGCCTCAACCTGAAAGTGCAACTCGGCGCCTATCCGAACCCGGTGGTCAACCTGGCCGCAGAGACCGACAACCAGGCCGAACTCGAGGCCTGCATTCGCCTGGCCAACAGCTACCGCGACGTCGTAGCGACCGTCAGCGTGGGCAACGAGACGATGGTTGAATGGTCCACCCACAAGGTCGACCCGGTGGTGATGGCCGGCTACATCCGCAAGGTGCGTTCGGCCATCCAGCAGCCGGTAACCACCAATGACAACTGGCGGTTCTGGGCCTCGGCGCCCAAGGTCATCACCGACGTGGTCGACTACGCCGCCGTGCACGTCTACCCGTTCCTGGACACCTTCTACGACCCCACCAAGTACGACTGGCGCCAAAAGTCGGTGCCCCAGGCGCAGCGTGCCCAGGCCATGATCGACGCCACCATCGCCGAAGCCAAGAAGCAGTTTGAGGACGGGCGCGCCGGGCTG
>JANNMQ010000619.1:0-1596 GCA_031398045.1 Rubrivivax sp. | reverse complement strand
ATCGTGCTGCGCAACGGCAAGTCGCCCTGCAAGGTGTGCACACCGGCTTGGCCAATTTCTTCGCCGTAGTACACAAAGGGTGTGCCCGGTTGCAGCAGGTAGGCGGCCGCGGCGAGTTTGTAGCGTGTTTCATCGCCACCCACCTGGTCCCACAAGCGGCGGCCGGCGAAGATGTCGTGGCTCGACACAAACGTGGCCATCGTCGGCCGCGCTGTCAGGTAGTGGTTCGCCACCGCTTGCACCGATTCAGGTTTGCCCATGGCGGCACCGACAAAATGGTGCACATAACCAAAGGCAAAGGCACCGCCGCACAACGCCGGGTCGCCATAGTCCTGCGGGCTGGCCGTGGCTTCGCACACCACGTAGCGTCGCGGGTACTGCTTGATCAGATCCTGCAAGTGCTTGGTGATGGCCCGGCTTTGCGGCTGGTCGTTCCAATCCTTCGCATCGCTCTCGATCAGGTGCGGCACGGCGTCCAGCCGGTAGCCGTCCAGGCCGCGGTTCAGCCAGAAGCGCAGGCTGCTGTCGTGATAGTCCTTCACAGCCGGGTTGTTGAAGTTGTAGTCGGGCGTGTGCGGCCCGAAGGTGCCGAAATAGAAGTCACGTGCATCGGGCCCGGCCAGCGGCATGTCCTTCACGTCGCCGGTCCAGGTCCAGGGCTGTGCGCCCACGGGGTACCAGGGGTACTTGCCCCAGATGTCCCAGCCCGGCGGCGCCCGTTCGCTCCACACAAACCAGTCGCGGTAGGGTGCCGTCGGGCCCTGCCGCGCCTGCACAAAAATCGGGTGCGCCGCGGCGCTGTGGTTGATCACGTAGTCCATCACCACGCCGATGCCGCGCCGGTGCGCTTGTTTGATCAGCTCATCAAAGTCGGCCAGCGTGCCGTACTCGGGCGCTACTGCGCGGTGGTCGGTGGTGGCGTAGCCGTGGTCGCCGTCGGCGTTTTGGGTGATGGGCATCAGCCAGATGCCACGGATGCCCAGGTTTTGCAGGTGGCCCAGCGTCTGCGTCAGGCCTTTCAGGTCGCCGATGCCGTCGCCGTTGCTGTCTTTCCAGGCGCGCACAAAAATCTCCATGAACGCGCCGTGGTGCCAATGGGCGGGAAGGGGGCTCTTTTTGTGCAACAGCGGTGCCACCGGGCGCATGTCCGGCATGGCGGCGCTCACCAGCGGCGCGGTCTGCGCGCTGGCGCTGGTGGTGCCCAGCAGTCCGGCCATGCCAGCAAGGGTGATGGTGCGGAGAATCATGTCGATGGAATCGCAGGGGTCGGCAGCGGTGGGTAGGCAATGTAGTGCAACTACGCAGGGCGTCGACCCCGTTACTGCAGCCGCCTCCGCGGCTTTGGTGGGCCTGCAGATGTTTGATTGAGTTCCTTCGCCCGGCTCTTACTGCCTTCGACGCCATCGTTATTTGCCGAGTGGATATGTAGTTTTGTTTCGATAGCATCGACGCATGGTGCGTCGTGACGCTGAGGAAGAACTGGATCCCAAAGGGGGAGGCTCGACCCTGGCTTGCTGCGCCACTCCCACGGGTGAGAGTCCCGTCCCGGTAGGCGTCGGTGCGCCGGGTAGCAGGCCCCAGGTAGTGGAGGGAGAC
>JANNMQ010000612.1:0-4412 GCA_031398045.1 Rubrivivax sp. | reverse complement strand
GAAGAAATTCGGCCAGGTAGCTGCCGTCTTGGCCTGTAACGCCTGTGATGAGTGCTTTTTTCATGCGGCTCGTGTTGAGTGGGCTGCAAGAGCAAACCAGCAGCCGAAAAACTTTGAAAGGAATAAATACTGTAACCATAGAGGCTTGGGGCGGGCGGTCGGCGTAGCAGTCGAGCAGCCCACAGATGTGCGATCTACCGCAGCCGAGGGTCAACATTGGCTGACACAAGGCTGCATGGTGCCGCCCGCTACCCGGGCTCGAGCTCCGCACCGCAGCGCCATGCCCGGACCCGTTAGGGAAGTTGCGTTTCAGCAGCGGACATTTGTCACACTTTTACCCCCTGGACGACGGGGCATACGTCCAAGAATACCGGTCTAGACTGTGACACCGTGCTCAACGTACAGACGGCGCGCTCTCGGTGCTGTAGGCGCTTGCCAGACTGGCCTGTTTGGAACAGCAAGTGTTCAGCACATTTGACCTTAAGACATCGATCTTAAGACTTCGACCTTAAGACATCTGGACTCAGGTTTTTTTGCAAGTGTCGGGACCACAAGGCGTGATTCATTCAGTCACGCGAAAGGCCCTGCAGGTTCATCATCCGGTTGCCTCTACGTGCGGCCTCAGAGGCAGAACATGCGCCACATCCATGCTGTGAATACCTACCAACGATTCAGGTGGCGCATCTCCATCGCCGCCGCTTACCTTCTGCTGGCGGCCTGTGGCGGCGGCGATAACGACACGCCCTCGTCACCGCAGATTGCAATTGCAGCAAACGAACACAAAAGTTTTGAAGGCGGAGCAGCCAATTCGCACGGCCTGCCTGAGGGAACCAAACAGGCGCTTGCTGCTCAACCCAATGCGGCGCCCAGCGCCATCACTCAGGCCGTCACTCAGGCCGTCACTCAGACCTGGCTGACGGTCCAGGCAGCGGGCTCGCTGGCCGGTAACGTGGGCCCTGTGATGGTGATCAGGAAAGATGGGGCGACTATTGGCAGCGTTGAGGTGCGGTCTACCGTGGCCACCAACTACGCCTTCTTGGTACCCAACCTGATTGCAGGAAGCAACATTGATGTCGTCTTCACGAACGACGACACCGTCAATGGCCAGGACCGCAATCTCACGATTTTCAGTTTGCAAGGTGGCGGCGTTGTTCAGTTGCCGACGGGGCCCCGTACTTTGTATGACCGGGGATCTGGCGCGCAGGCGTTTGACAATCTAGACACGGTGCCCGCTGGGGCCGTCATGCCATGGTCTGGTGCCCTGCGCATCCTCTGGCCTGCCGACCCCGGCACCGGATTCACCGCAGCGCAAGCGTCGGCCGCGCGTTTGTTGCGCCAGGCCACCTTTGGCCCCACCCTGCCCAGTATCCAGCAAGCAGCCCAGCTGGGTGCTGGTGCATGGATCGCAGAACAGATGGCGTTGCCCTATGCGCCCGATTTCGTCAATCACCTGAACAACAAATTCAGTCAAGGTACGGCCTACAGGCCGGGCGGTGACAAATATGACAATCATTGGGTGACACAGCACTTCTGGGCCACCGCAGCCGCGAGCCCCGATCAACTGCGCAAACGCGTGGCCTGGGCGCTGCACCAGATGCTGGTGGTGTCGCAGGTCGACTCCAATCTCCACGAGCACAGCCGTGCCTACGCCCAGTACCTTGACATTCTGAACAAACATGCTTTTGGCAACTATCGGCAGCTGCTGGAGGAAGTCGCGCTAAGCCCGGTGATGGGCATTTATCTGTCCCACATCCGTAACCAGAAGGAAGATCCGGCGACCAATCGTCAGCCTGACGAGAACTTCGCTCGAGAACTCATGCAGCTGTTCACCATCGGACTGCACGAACTGAACAGCGATGGCACCGCCCGGTTGGGCAATGACCGCAAGCCCATAGAAACCTATGGCAATGAAGACGTTGCGGCATTGGCCAAGGTGTTTACCGGGTACTCCTGGAGCCTGCCCAACAACCAGTTGACGGAAAACGACTTCCGCTGGGGCGGCCCCGATTACCGAGCGACCGTGGACAGCCGCCTGGACCTGAACCCCATGAGGACCTATGCGGTGCAGCATTCCACCGCCAGCAAGACACTGTTCGCAGGACGCCCCTACGTGGTGAACATACCTGCCAACACCTACGCGACATTCGGTCTTCGCTGGGCATTGGACGGCCTCTTCAATCACCCCAATATGGCCCCTTTTGTAAGCCGGCAGTTGATTCAACGCTTGGTCACCAGTGCGCCCAGTGCCGCCTATGTGGCGCGCGTGGCGGCCGCTTTCAACAACAACGGCCGCGGTGTCCGTGGCGACATGGCCGCCACCATCCGCGCCGTATTGCTGGATACCGAGGCCCGCAACAACAGCAACACCGACCCCGGCTTCGGCCGGTTGATGGAACCGGTGCTGCGGATGACGAACTGGATGCGCGCCATGGAAGCCACATCGGCCAGTGGCCGCTATACGGTCGTGTTTGAACTGGATGGTGCAGGGCAGCGCGCGCTTTACGCGCCGTCGGTCTTTGGTTATTACCGGCCGGGCTACGTGCCCCCGCAAACGTCATTTGCGAGCCGGGGGGCGACGGCGCCAGAGTTTCAGATCGTCAACGAAAGCACCGTCGCCTCCTGGGTTAACAAGGCGCAAGAGATGAGCGGCAGTGGCGTCGGCTGGAATGGCACTGGTGTGGACGTGAGCAGCAGCTATGCCAGCCTGGCTGCGCTGGCGGCGCAAGGGAACGTGCGCGGCATGGTGCAGCACCTGAATCTTCTGCTCTTTGCTGGGACCATGAGCACATCGTTGCAGCAACATTTGGTCGACGGCATTGTTGGCGTTAACGGTGCCGACAGTGGCAGCCACAACAACCGTGCCCGAGTGGCTGTACTGCTGGCGCTCGCCTCGCCCGAATACCTGGTGCAACGTTGATCATGAAACACATCAGTCAAGCCCGCCGGCACTTCCTGCAGACCTCCAGCGCGCTGGCAGCAGCAGCCGGACACCCCATGGGCAGCCGCTTCAGCGCACCTTTTGCAATGAGCCTAGCTGGCTTGGGCGCGATGGCCGCACAAAGAAGCAGCGCAGCCGATGTTTCGGGGCCCTACAAGGCTCTGGTGTGCCTGTTCCTGGCTGGCGGTAACGACAGTGCCAATTGGCTGGTTCCAACTGACACCCCAAGCTATTCTGAGTATGCCGCCACCCGGCGTGAACTGGCTTGGCCAAGAGCACGGCTGATGCCTATCTTGAGCACAGGCCAAGCCATAGGCCGCAGTTTTGGCATGCCCCAGGAACTGCAGCCTTTGCGTGACCTGTACCAGTCTGGACAAATGGCCTGGGTGGCCAACGTCGGCCCGCTGGACAGGCCCATTACCAAAGCGGAGTACCTTGCCGGACAAGGGGTCCCTTCAAAGCTCTATTCTCACAACGACCAGGCGTCCAATTGGCAATCGTTGTCGCCCGAAGGCGCTTTGTCTGGATGGGGTGGACGCATAGGCGACCTGCTGATGTCGGCCAACCAATACCCAGTGTTCACCGCGGTTTCTGCCTCGGGCAACGCCGTTTTTCTGTCCGGTAGGCAAGTTGTGCAATACCAGGTCAACGGCAGCGGCCCGGTGCGCATCAATGCACTGGAAGCGTCTTCGCTGCACGGCTCTCCATCGGCGCCCGGCGCGCTTGCCAGATTGTTGGTGCAGAGCGGTGGCAATGACTATCAGCGAGAGTACGTCCGGGTGCTCCAGCGCAGCATGGAAACGACCACGCTGCTGCAGTCAGCCATTGCGAGTACGGGCATTGCTGCCCTGCCATCGGCCCCTATTGCACTGACCGGCGGCGGCAACCTGGTGCTGAACCAAGACAATCTGGCTCACCAGCTGCGCGTGGTAGCCCAGATGGTGGCAGCAGCGCCACGCCTGGGCAGCAGACGCCAGGTGTTCATGGTGTCGATGGGTGGTTTTGACACCCACGCCAACCAGGTGCGTGACCAGCCCATGCTGATGGCACGTGTGGCGCACGCCGTCAGCTGGTTCCTGAGCGCACTGGCGGGTATCGGCATGCAAAACAACGTGACGCTGTTCACTGCCAGCGACTTCGGTCGCACCTTGACCAGCAATGGCCAGGGAACTGACCACGGCTGGGGCGCTCACCACTTCGTGGTTGGGGGCGCCGTGCGCGGCAGGCAGATTTACGGACGTATGCCCAGCATGGCACTGAACACCAGCGACGATGTGGGCGCAGGCCGGCTGTTGCCATCCACAGGCGTTACACCTTACGCGGCCACGCTGTCGGCGTGGATGGGATTAAGCAACGCAGAGATTTCGCAAGTGCTGCCCAACGCTTCATCGTTCAGCGGACTTCCCTTGGGATTTTTGTAGAAGCAGACGTGTGCATGCCTTGCTGCGCCGGTCTGGGCCGGCGCGGCCAGCGC
>JANNMQ010000563.1:0-1524 GCA_031398045.1 Rubrivivax sp. | reverse complement strand
CAGCCCGGGCGCGGTGGCCATGCCGTTGTGGTGGATGAAGAAGGTGTAGCCGTCGGGCGCCGCCTTGGCCACATAACCAGCGGCCAGTGTGCCGCCGGCGCCCAGCTTGTTTTCCACCACCACCGTCTGCCCCAGTGATTTACCCATCACCGCGGCCAGTGAACGCGCCACCACGTCAGTCGGGCCGCCGGCTGCAAAAGGCACCACCAGCGTGATGCTGCGTGTGGGGTAGGCCTGGGGTGCTTGCGCCAGCGCGGTGGCAGCAGGCAGTGCGGTGGCTGCCGCCAGCAGGGCACGGCAAAAGAGGCGCTTGGTGGTCATGATGGTCTTTCGGTTTTGGTTGTAAAGGGGAAGCTATTTCGCCTGTGCCGGCAGCCAGTGGGCCACGTTGCTGGCCTGTTCCAGCGACCACACGCGCTGGATGACACGCTGCAGTTCTTCAGCCGTGGCGCCACCGCGGTAGGCCGCCAGGCGGTGTGCTTTGGCTTCCAGTTCGGGGCGCGACAGCGTGTTGCCGGGGTCGCCCTTGGGCTCGTCCACACGCGCGTGCAGCGTGCGGCCGTCGCGGGTGCGCAGCTGCACCTTGCCTATCCAGCGCGCCGGGTAAGCAGCGTCCACTTCGGCATCCAACTGCATCTGCACGCGATCACGAAAGGCCACCACCGCGGGTGCTTGGTGGTCGCTGTCAAACACCCCCAAGCTGGCATGGCGGTGCAGCGCTGCCAGCGCCAGCACGGTGCCCATCGAGAACTTGGCCTGGTGCACCGTTTGTGGGTTCGTCACCGGCCCCAGCACGTCGATGGCGCCCTGGTGCACCAGCGCGGTGACGTGTTCGATGTCGGCGGCGGTTAACCGGTGTTCGTCCATCAGCTGCACCAGCGCGTCGGCGGCTGGGTGGGTGTGGCGGCACGACGCGTGGTACTTGAACGAGGTTTCGGCGGTGGCCCAGCGGCTGCCCAGGCGGTGTGTCAGGCGCGTGGTGTCTGCGTCGGTGGACATGCCGGCGGCCAGGCCTTGCGGACCTTCCAGGATGTGCTGCGCCCCCGTGAAGCCATCGGCTGCCAGATAGGCCGCGGTTAAACCCGTGCTGGCGGCGTGCGCGGTGTGCAGCTGTTTGGAATCGGCCGCGTCGCGCAGAAATTCCCACAGGCCGGCGGCCTGCGTGCCGGCCGACCCGAAAGCATGCAGCATGGGTGCCGCGTGCAGCCCCAGCAGCCGGCCCACCGCCGCTGCCGCAGCCACACTGCCCGCAGTGCCGGTGGTGTGGAACACCTTGTAGTGCGACCGGCCCAGGAATTCACCCACGCGGATGCCCACTTCATAACCGACCACTGCCGCTACCAGCAGCTGCGGGCCCGACAGGCCCAGCGCCTGCGCCACCGCCAGCGCAGGCGCAAACACCACGGCGGCCGGATGGAACACCGAGCCGTTGTGCACGTCGTCTTGTTCGGCAAAGTGCGACGCCGCCGCATTGATCGCCGCCGCCACCAACGGGCTGCTGCCGCGGCGGTGGATCAGCACTTC
>JANNMQ010000534.1:0-8119 GCA_031398045.1 Rubrivivax sp. | reverse complement strand
CCCCAGTGCAGGTGCGGCCCGGTGACGCGCCCGGTGGCGCCCACAGCGGCCACACGCTGGCCGGTGGCCACCGTGTCGCCCGCAGCCACGTCGATGGCGCTCAGGTGGCAGTACAGCGTCAGCAGCCCACTGCCATGGTCGAGCCACACCGTCTGGCCGTTGAAGAAGTAGTCGCCGGTGTCGATCACCGTGCCCGGCAGCGGCGCCACCACGGCCGTGCCCACGGGCGCGGCGATGTCCATGCCGCTGTGCGGGTTGCGGGCCTGGCCGTTGAACACACGGCGCAGGCCGAATGAACTGGACCGCGGGCCTTCCACGGGCACGCGCAGGGCCAGGCTGGCCGGCACAGTGCGGCTGAAGGTGGCCATGACTTTTCGTTGCTGTTCACGCTCGCGTTCGTGGCGCGCCAGGTTTTCGGGTGACAGGTCGACATGGCGCGGCGGCACCGTCAGGCGCTGTTCGGCATAACGTTTGTCTTTCACCGTGATGGGCAGGCTGCGCAGCGCAGTTTTGCCGTCCACCACCTGCAGCTGCAGCGTGCCCGGTTTGGACGACAGCGGCAGGCCCACCACGGCCTGCCAGCCACTGGCTGCGCTGCCCATCACCAGCACCGGTGTGCCGTTCAGCGAAGCTTGCGGTGCCTGCTCGGCGCGGCCCAGCGGCACGGTGACCACACCACCGGGTACGGCGGCGTTGAAGTGGGGCAGCGGGTTGGAGGCGCTGTTCAGGGCGCTGTTTAGGGCGGCGTTCTGCGCACTGGATTGCGCCGCAGCCCGCCGGGGAGTTGCCGCACCGATCAAGCCAGCCCACAGGCCCAGCCCAAGCGCGGCCGTGTGGCCGGCGCACTGCCGGCGGGTCAGGTTGTTCTTTTTCATGCGTCTGATTGTCCCGTCTGCAAAGATGCGGCCACCTCGGCCGCCACACGCGGTGCTTCCAGTGTTATCTCGCGCAGAGCACCGGTGGTGGGGTTGCGAAAACCCACGAAGTACAGCCCCGGTATCGCCGTTTCGGTGCCAAAGCGGTGCGGCCGGCCGCGGCTGTCGGCTATGGCGTCAAAACCGTCGATGAAGTGGGCCAGGCCGGTGTCGTAGCCGGTGGCCAAAACGATGCCGGCAAAGGCCTCTTCACGGCCATCGGCAAAGCGCACCGCGTCTGGCAGCACCTGCTGCACGGCAGGCCGCACGGCGATGCGCCCGGCCCTGATCTGCGCCACGGTGCCGATGTCCAGCATCGGGATGCGGCCTTGCTGTTCGATCATCTGGTTCGGCCCCAGCGCCGGCCTTGTGATGCCGAATGCCGACAGGTCGCCCACCGCCAGCCGCAGCACCGGTCCCACGATGGCATCGCGCCAGCGCGCCGGCAGCGGCGCCAGCATCAGGCTGGTGGCTTGCGACGGGCGGCCCAGCAGGTCGCGCGGCACCACGTGCACGGGGCCGCGCACCACCAGTGCCACGTTCACACCTTGTTCGGCCAGGTCCAGCGCTATTTCGGCGCCCGAATTGCCGCAGCCCACGACCAGCGTGCGCCGGCCCTTGAAAGGCACGGCGTTGCGGTAGTCGCGCGAATGCACGGTCAGGCCGGTGAAGGTGTTGATGCCCGGAAAGTCGGGCGCTTTGGGCACACCGTTGTAGCCAGTGGCTACCACCACGCAGCGCGGGTGCAGCGTGCCGGCGCTGGTGGTCACGTCAAAACCGCCCCGCACCTGGCGCACACGCTGCACTTCCACCCCCAGCCGGGGTTGGATGTGGTTGGCCGCAGCATAACGGTCCAGGTAGTCCACCACCTGCTGGCGCGACGGGTAACGCGGCGTGCCGGCTGGCCAGGGCTGCCCGGGTAAAGCCGAATGCTGCCTCACGGTGTGCAGGTGCAGCCGGTCGTAGTGGCGGCGCCAGGCCGCGGCCACGCTGTTGTCGCGCGTGACCACGGTGTTGGCCACACCCTGCTGGCGCAGGCAAGCGGCCACCGCCATGCCGGCGGGGCCGGCGCCGATGACCAGCACGTCTTGATCAATGGGCATGATGGGGTGGTGGCATGGAAGTGGTGGGCAGCCGCGAGGTTAATACCGCACACGGGTGATGCCATGGGTGACGGGGGTGACGGGGGTGTGGCCCTGCGCTCTGGGTACCACACGCGGCCGCGGCGCCGCAGAATGCGGGCCTCAGCTTGAGGAGAACACTGCCCACGCCAAGCCCCTGGTTCACCCGCCCGCCAGCCGTTAGCGTCGCTACCTTCTGGCTGGCGCCGCCGCGCTGGCGCTGCCGTCCTGGCCGCTGACGGCGGCCACGTGGTGGATGGCCTGTCGCCCGCCGGCAGTGAGCATTCGGTGCTGCACGCGATGGAGGTGGCCACGATGCGCGTGCTGCCCGAACGCATCGCCAGCACCCAGTACGCCAACCCGTCGTGGTTGCCCGACGGCAGCGGCTTCTTCTACGGCCGCGTGGCCGACACCACCAAGCTGGGCACGGTGGACTGCTACAAAAAGAGCCCGGCGCTGCTGCACAAGCTGGGCACCGACGCCAAAGAAGACCTGCTGCTGGCCGCCCACGGCTGCGACCCCGCGGTGCCGCTGTCCGACAGCGAATTCCCGTCCATCTTCTGCAGCGCCGGCAGCGACGGGGCCGTGCTGTTGCTGGCTGGCGGCGTGCGGCGCCAGCACCCGCTGTTGGTGGCGCTGCTGGCCGACGTGACCACCGGCCGCGTCAACTGGCGCCCTGTGTGCACCATCGACGACGAAGTCACCGGCTTTGCCTTCGACAGCAGCCAGCTGTACCTGCTGGACCTGGACGGCGGCTGCTACAGCCTGCGCCAGTGCCGCTGCCCTTCACCACCTTCCACCACAACCCCGCCAATGGCCGCACCATGCCTGCCGGCATTGCGCCCATGTCCACGCTGGACCTGTCGGGATTTGAAGCCCGGTGCACCTTTGCCGCCGCGCGCGACGGCACCACGCTTGGAGTTGTGGGCAGCCTTGATCTTGCCATCAAGCCGATGCAGGCACTGAAAGAGCTTCGACCCGACATAACTTTCGTCGTGGTTGAGGGCGTGCCTCATTCGGGACCCAATGGCATTCAGGCATGGCCGGGACTTGCCGCAGCAGTCAAGGATTTCATCGAGCGCCATCCTTGATCGTTTGGCTTGAACTGCAGTGAGGCCTGATACCTCGCTCAAGCTGAGCGCCAACTGCGTGGCACACTGGCCACCAGGCGCTGGGGCTTTGGCCCATTTTGCGCCTGCTGTCTTGCGTGCCATCTCGCTGCCTGCCGTTTAGTCCGAACGTTAGGCCAGTTCGCCCATGGTGGATTCGAAGGTTTCCCTGGACCCTTCCTGCGGTGCCCCTTTCATAAGTGGACTCGGTGCATCGACGCAGAACTTCATCCAAAAAATCAAGGGCTGGGTACGCTGAACGGACAGTATTGGGTTAGACCTGGCTGATATGAAACAGGAGCTGGGACAGCAAGAACAATCCCCCGAAGACAAGCAGAGCCCTGCTTGGCCCGTACGCAAGGCATCGCCATTCGCCTTTCCAAGACAAAAATCTACGTGAATAAAAAAAATCAAAACCTGCGCATCGCCGTTCTTATTGTTGCGGCACTGAATTTGACATACTTCTTCGTCGAATTCAGTGTTGCCCGCTCCATTGCGTCAGTCTCATTGTTTGCCGACTCGATTGATTTTCTTGAGGATACTGCAGTTAATCTGCTGATTCTTGTTGCGCTGGGCTGGAGCGCTTCCCGCCGGTCAACGGTCGGCGTTCTGCTCGCAGGGATTCTCTTGGTGCCTGGTCTGTTCACCATCTGGCAGGTTTGGGAAAAGTTTTCTGCTCCAGTGGCGCCAGAACCCTTCTTCCTAACCATCACCGGGCTGGGGGCGCTTGGTGTAAATCTTGTTTGCGCATTCCTACTGGCGAAATTTCGAACGGCTTCTGGGAGCCTGACAAAAGCTGCGTGGCTCTCCGCCCGCAACGACGCAGTTGCCAACATTGCAATAGTCGGCGCCGGTTTGCTGACGGCCGCGTCACTTTCTCATTGGCCCGATCTGGTTGTCGGTATAGCCATCTTCGCCATGAATCTTGATGCTGCAAAAGAAGTCTATGTTGCAGCCGTCGAAGAACGCGCGTCAGCGGCCAAGGCTTAGCCTTGCCACCCCCGCCATCCTTGTTTGGCGGTCTCACCGTCGAGCGGGCGGCCATCGTGGGCGGCATCGGCAACCGTCAACTGCATCAGCTGCCCACCCTGGGCACCTGGTATTGGTGGTGGATCAACCGGCCGATTGGCGATGTGGAACTTCGGCGCCAACAACGACTGGGCGTGCAGGTGCGGTGGCCCCACGCCCAGGCTGGCGCCTCGGCGCTGGTCGATGGCCCCGACGCGCAGTTCCAGGTGGCACGTGGCTGCTTCGTGGCCCGGCCGGTTGCACATGCCGCCCTTCCCTTTGATCTGCGCAGCCGCGCCGCGCTGTGGGAAACCCCGTTTCGTCCGCGCAAGGCCTGAATGTGCCGTTCCCCGGGCAACCCAACGGTGGTCCAAACCCAAAAAAGTGCCGAACACGCCCCTGCCTGCACCCTGTCGCCCCGTCCTGGTGCGGGCGTAGACTTCTGATTGACATTCATCCTGTGCCGGCACGGGTAGCAAGCGCTGCACCCGACGCCCGTGGCGCGGGTGACGACAGGGCGCATGCACACCCTGCATGCCGTCCACAACAGGAGACTTTCGCTTGCAACCCACCGATGTCGCCAACCCAGCGTACTTCCACAAGGTCGTCGATTGCCAGTGGGCCTGCCCGGCCCACACCCCCGTGCCGGAATACATCCGTCTCATCGCCCAGGGTCGTTACGACGACGCCTACATGGTCAACTGGGTCAGCAACGTGTTTCCGGGTGTGTTGGGCCGCACCTGTGATCGCCCTTGCGAGCCCGCGTGCCGGCGCGGCCGCGTGGAAGAAGAAAACATCGCCAAACCCGAGCCGGTGGCCATTTGCCGGCTGAAGCGCGTGGCCGCCGACTTCAAGAGCGGCGAGGTGCGTGCGCTGATGCCCACCGCGCCGCCGAAGGCGCAGCGCAACGGCAAACGCGTGGCCTGCGTGGGCGCCGGCCCGGCTTCATTGACCGTGGCGCGTGACCTGGTGTTGCAGGGTTATGCCGTCACCGTGTTTGAAGGCGACGCCAAGGGCGGCGGCTTCATGCGCACGCAGGTGCCGCGCTTCCGCTTGCCCGAAGCCGTGATCGACGAAGAAGTGGGCTGGGTGCTGGACCTGGGGGTCGAGTTGCGCAGCAACCAGCGTGTGGCTTCGATGCAGGCGCTTCTGGCCGAACACTGGGACGCCGTGTTTGTGGGCTGCGGCGCGCCGCGAGGCCGCGACCTGCAGCTGCCCGGCCGGCAAGAAGCCGCCGCGCACATCCACCTGGGCATCGATTGGTTGGCCTCGGTGTACTTTGGCCACGTCACCAGCATGCCGCAGCGGGTGCTGGTGCTGGGCGGTGGCAACACGGCCATGGACTGTTGCCGCAGCGCCCGCCGCCTGGGCGCCACCGACGTCAAGGTGCTGGTGCGCAGCACCTACGAAGACATGAAAGCGTCGCCGTGGGAGAAAGAGGACGCTGAACACGAAGGCATCCCGCTGATGGCCTGCCACAGCCCGAAGGCCTTCTTGCACGAAAACGGCAAGCTGGTGGCCATGAGCTTCGAGCTGGTGAAGTCGGTGTATGACCACAACGGCAAGCGCAGCCTGGTGCCCACCGGCGAGCCCGACGTGGTGGTGCCCTGTGACCAGGTGTTGGTGGCCGTGGGCCAGGAAAACGCCTTTCCGTGGATCGAAAAAGACAGCGGCATCAACTTCGACCAGTGGGGCCTGCCGGTGCTGGACGCCACCACGTTCCAGAGTTCGCTGCCGCACGTGTTTTTTGGTGGCGACTCCGCCTTCGGCCCCAAGAACATCATCACCGCGGTGGCCCATGGCCATGAAGCCGCGGTCTCCATCGATCGCTTTTTGCACGGCGAAGACCCGCGCCAGCGGCCACCGCCGCACGTCAACCTGATGTCGCAGAAGATGGGCATCCACGAGTGGAGTTATGACAACGCACCCACCAATGACGCGCGCCACAAGGTGCCCTGGGCCACCGCAGAGCAGGCGCTGAGAAGCATCAAGGTGGAAGTGGAGCTGGGCTTCAGCCTGCCGACAGCATTCAAAGAAGCGGAGCGCTGCCTGAACTGCGATGTGCAGACGGTGTTCAACGACAAGCTGTGCATCGAATGTGACGCCTGCATGGACATCTGCCCCACCGACTGCATCACCTTCACTGACAACGGCGAAGAGGCCGAGCTGCGCACGCGGCTGAAGGCCCCGGCCACCACGGCCGGGCAGGACCTGTTTGTCAGCCCGGCGCTGAAGACCACGCGGGTGCTGGTGAAAGACGAAGACGTGTGCCTGCACTGTGGCCTGTGTGCCGAGCGCTGCCCCACTGGCGCCTGGGACATGCAGAAGTTCTTGTTCATCACCGCCAACGCGGGCCCGAACTGCCGCGACCGCAAGACCGGCACGCCGAAGACGCCGGCCCCACACACGCCACAGGGAGCCCCCGCATGAAGCGCCTGGAAGCCGTCAACGACTTTGTCATCAAGTTTGCCAACGTCAACGGCTCGGGCTCGGCCAGCGCCAATGAACTGTTTGCCAAGGCCATCCTGCGCATGGGCGTGCCGGTCAGCCCGCGCAACATCTTTCCCAGCAACATCCAGGGCTTGCCCACCTGGTACGAGGTGCGCGTCAGCGAAAAAGGCTGGCTGGGCCGCCGCGGCGGCATCGACATGATGGTGGCCATGAACCCCCAGACCTGGGCGCAGGACGTGGCCGAGATCGAATCGGGCGGCTACCTGTTCTACGACAGTACCAAGGCGCTGCCGCCAACGGCCTTCCGCGACGACATCACCGTCATTGGCATGCCCGTCACGGCCATCTGCAACGCCACTTACGAAGACCCGCGTCAGCGCACGCTGTTCAAGAACATCATGGTGCTGGGTGCGTTGGCGGTGTTGATGGACGTGGACGCCAAAGTCATCGAAAAGTTGTTTTCCGAGCAGTACAAAGGCAAAGAACGGCTGCTGGAAAGCAATGTGCGCGCGCTGCAGGCGGGCTGCAGCTTTGCGCGTGAACACCTGTCGCCACCGCTGCACAGCGGGGTGGGCCTGAAGGTGCGGCGCGCCAACGCCGTGGGTGAACGCATCTTCATGGAAGGCAATGCCGCGGCGGCTTTGGGCTGCGTGTATGGCGGCGCCACCGTCTGTGCCTGGTACCCCATCACCCCCAGTTCCAGCGTGGCCGAGGCCTTCATCAGCTATTGCAAAAAGCTGCGCACCGAACCCGTTACCGGCGCTGCGCGTTACGCCGTCGTGCAGGCCGAAGACGAGATAGCCAGCATCGGCATGGTGGTGGGTGCGGGCTGGAATGGAGCGCGCGCTTTCACCTGCACCAGCGGCCCGGGCGTCAGCCTGATGACGGAATTCATCGGCCTGGCCTACTTTGCCGAGATACCGGTGACCATCATCAATGTGCAGCGCGGCGGCCCCAGTACTGGCATGCCCACACGCACGCAGCAGGCCGACCTGGTGAGCAGCGCCTACGCCAGCCACGGCGACACCAAACATGTGCTGCTGCTGCCGCAAGACCCGGGTGAGTGTTTTGAATTTGCCGCCACCGCGCTGGACCTGGCCGACCGCCTGCAAACGCCGGTGTTTGTGATGACCGACCTGGACATCGGCATGAACCAGCGCCTGTGTGCACCGCTGCAGTGGATTGAGGGCCGCAGCTACGACCGCGGCAAGGTGATGACGGCCGAAGAGCTGGAAGCCGGCAAGGACTTTGGTCGCTACAAAGACGTGGACGGCGACGGCATACCCTGGCGCACGCTGCCCGGCACCCACGCCACCAGGGGCAGTTACTTCACACGCGGCACCACGCGCAACGAATACGCGCAGTACAGCGAAACCGGCGCCGACTACATGGTCAACGTGCAGCGGCTGCTGAAGAAATTTGCCACTGCAGCCAACCTGGTGCCGCAGCCGCAGGTGCGCGCTGCCGCCAAGAAAACACGGCTGGGTGTCATCTATTTCGGCAGCACCGCACCGGC
>JANNMQ010000501.1:0-2569 GCA_031398045.1 Rubrivivax sp. | reverse complement strand
GACGGCGGCGGCAGCCGCGAACGGTTCGCCGATTTCATCAAGAGTGAAATTGCGCAGTGGCGCAAGGTGGTGAAAGAGGGCAACGTGAAGTCGGACACCTGACGACGATGCGCGCGTGAGGCCCCGCAACCCATGCGGGGCCTTTATGCGCCGCAGCGCTGGGTTCAGTGCCCGTCGGCGCTGCAGGGCCGACGCGCCAGCCGGTGCCAGCTTGTTCAGCCCTGCTGCTCGAACGGCAGCTTCAGCTGCGAGAGGTCTCTTCTCGTTTCAACCAGCACCAGCGGGCCCACATCTTCTACCACTTGGCTGCGAGGTTGGCGCGGCACGTGCACCGGCTTGGGTTCTGCAGCCATCGCGGCTTGGACGGCAGCTATGCGGCAGCTGTCGCTGTGCACCCATTGCAGGCCGGCGCTCGTGGCCAGCTGGGCCAAGCTGTCGGTGGCCAACACATAGGGGTCAGCAAGCGCTGCCGGTGTGGGGCTGGGTGCGTTGTTGAATGGGTGCGCGGCCACGGGTGGCGTGGGTGGGGAGGCCGGTGCTTGGATAGTGGGCTGCGCGCTGGCGGACACCGATTCAGTGGCTGCAACCGCAGGGGCACTGGAGCTGGCCATGGGCTGGGCCACGGCAGGCTCCGCCCAAGCCGCAGCAACGCCAGCAGAAAGCGCAACCGTTGCTGCACTGGCAGCACCCACCACCGCGGCGGTTTCGGCCAACGCAGGGGCAGCACCCACTTCTGCGGCCACCACACCGGCAGGGCTGGCGGGGCTGTCGCTGAAGTTGTTCACTTCGTCGCGCCGACCGTCTTCGCGGTCTGCACGACCACGGCCGCCACGGCGACGACCCCGTTCGCCGCGTTCGGTGTTTCGATCGGCTGTAGCAGCACCTGGTTCGCCATCGGCCACCGGCACAACGCTGGCCTCAACAGCTGCGGTTTCTGCGGCCTCGGTGGGTGGCAATAACGAGGTCTGCTCGGGCGCGCTGCCTTCGGCGCGGCCTTCACCACGGTCGCGGCCACCACGGCGGCGGCGACGACGGCCATCACCCCCTTCGGCGCCCGGCAAAGGTTCGCCTGCATCGGCCTGCGGCTGGGTGTCAGCAAAGGCGTTGACAGGTGGGCTGACAGCGGGCGTAGCGCCTTCTTCCGGACGTGCAGGACGGTCACCCCGGTCGCTGCGTGGGCCGCGGCGGGTGTCGTTGCGGCCACCCTCACGGGCCTCACCACGTTCGCTCTCTGCACGTTCAACACGGCCTTCGCTGCTGCGCGTGCTGCGCTCTTCAACGTCAGCGCCCGTGCTGGCCGCTTCGGCAGGCGCG
The DNA here is from genome assembly GCA_031398045.1 of Rubrivivax sp. Taxonomy (GTDB): domain Bacteria; phylum Pseudomonadota; class Gammaproteobacteria; order Burkholderiales; family Burkholderiaceae_C; genus Rubrivivax. Next base: position 1,255 of record JANNMQ010000501.1, on the reverse strand, counting down.
TCAGCGCGCGGGCCGCGGCCGCGGCCGTCGCGGGCTTCGCGAGTGTCTTTGCCGTCACGGTCGCGGCGCGGGCCATTGCGGCCACCACGTTCACCACGCCGGCCATCGCGTCCGCCTTCACGGCTGCCGGTTTTGGCTGCCGCGGGCACTGCCGCTGCCGCGGGCACTGCTGCAGCGGCTGCCGGCGCTGCGGGTGCAGCCACAGCCGTGGTTGAGACACGGGTGGGCGCCGAAGGTTCGATGCTGAACAGCCGCTTGACCCAGCCAAAAAAGCCACTGCCCGCGGCAGGCGCAGGGGCTGTGAACACGGGTGGTGCAGGTGCCACCACCGGTGCAGGCGCAGCCATCACTGGGGCCGGTGCTGGCACAGGGGGCGGCGGTGCCGGCATGTCAGGCAGCACACCTTTGATCAAGGGCTCTTGTTTGGGCTTGGCCTTCTCGCGGCGCGTGATGCCCACTTCGTCGTCGGGCTCTTCCACCATGCTGTAGCTGGCGTGCAGGCCTTCAAGGCGCGGGTCGTCGTGGCGCAGCCGTTCCAATTTGTAGTTAGGCGTTTCGAGGTGCTTGTTGGGCACCAGCAGCACGGTGACGCGCTGCTTCAGTTCAATCTTCGTGATCTCGGTGCGTTTTTCGTTCAGCAAGAAGCTGGTCACTTCCACCGGCACCTGCACATGCACGGCGGCGGTGTTTTCTTTCATCGACTCTTCCTGCACCATGCGCAAGATTTGCAGCGCGCTGCTTTCGGTGTCGCGGATGTGGCCGGTGCCGTTGCAGCGCGGGCAGGTGATGTGGTTGCCTTCGCTCAAGGCGGGGCGCAGGCGCTGGCGGCTCAGTTCCAGCAGGCCGAACTTGCTGATGCTGCTGAACTGCACGCGCGCACGGTCGAAGCGCAAGCCGTCACGCAAGCGGGTTTCCACCTCGCGGCGGTTTTTGCTCTCTTCCATGTCGATGAAGTCGACGACGATCAAACCGCCCAGGTCGCGCAGCCGCATCTGGCGCGCAATCTCGTCGGCCGCTTCCAGGTTGGTGCGCGTGGCGGTTTCTTCGATGTCGCTGCCGCGTGTGGCACGTGCACTGTTCACGTCCACACTGACCAGCGCTTCGGTGTGGTCGATGACGATGGCGCCACCACTGGGCAGGTTGACGGTGCGGCTGAACGCCGTTTCAATCTGGTGTTCGATCTGAAAGCGGCTGAACAGCGGCGCGTCGTCGCGGTAGCGCTTCACGCGGTTGGCCGTTTCCGGCATCACGTGGT
>JANNMQ010000447.1:0-4033 GCA_031398045.1 Rubrivivax sp. | reverse complement strand
CCACAATCGGCAGCCATGCGGGGGTGTGCGGCGTCCATGGCCGGGATGCTGGTGCTGCCCGGCAGGGCCAAGCCCAACGCCTCGGCAATGGCGGTCATCGTGCTGGCCGTGCCCATGGTGTTGCAGGTGCCGGGGCTGCGTGTCATGCGCGACTCCAGCTTCACCCAGTCGGCATCGGCTATCTTGCCGGCCTGGTAGTCGTCCCAGAACATGCGGGTGTGGGTGCCGGCACCCACGGTTTTCCCCTGGTGGCGGTCGTTCAGCATCGGCCCGGCGGGGCAGAAGATGGCGGGCAAACCCATGCTGAAGGCGCCCATCAGCAGCCCCGGTGTGGTCTTGTCGCAGCCACCCAGCAGCACCGCGCCGTCGATGGGCAGGCTGCGCAGCAGCTCTTCCACTTCCATCGCCAAAAAATTGCGGTACAGCATGGTGGTGGGTTTCACCATCACCTCACCCAGGCTCATGGCCGGCAGCTCAAAGGGCATGCCACCGGCCAACAACACACCGCGCTTGACGGCCTCGGCACGTTCACGCAGGTGGGCGTGGCAGGGCGACAGGTCGCTCCAGGTGTTGACAATGGCCACGATGGGCCGGCCGATCACATCTTCGCGGCGCAAGCCCATCTGCTGCATGCGCTGGCGGTGTGCAAAGCCGCGCATGTCGTTGGCGGCAAACCAGCGCTGGCTGCGCAAAGGGGGGTGGGAACGGGTCATGCAGTACAGAATAGAACAAACAACATACACCAGCAGGCAGCTTTGTTACCGCTAACATTAGCCAGCACCTTTCCCCGCGTCCATCCTTGATAACCCGGTGACCAGCTCGACATCCCAACCCCGGCCGCTGAAGGCAAAGTCCTTGAGCCCGCCTGCACACCCATCGACGGGCGCCGTACCCAGCGCCCCCCGGCAGGCCCGCCGCGGCCATGGCCGGGTGACGCTGCAGGATGTGGCGCAGGCCGCTGGCGTCACTTCCATCACGGTGTCGCGCTACCTGCGCGAACCTTCGGTGGTGGCCAGCGACACGGCTCAGCGCATCCAGCAAGCGCTGTCGCTGACCGGCTATGTGCCCAACAAACAAGCCGGCCTGCTGGCCAGCGGCGTGGGCAATATCGTGGCCGTGCTGTTGCCGAATCTGGCCAACTCGATCTTTGCTGAAACGGCGGAAGGGCTGAGTGACGGCCTGCAGGCGGCAGGCTTTGAACTGCTGATTGCCAGCACCGGCTATTCGCTGGAACGCGAAGAACACCAGCTGCGTGCGCTGTTGGGCTGGCAGCCGGCAGCCGTGGTGGTGACCGGCCGGCGCCATTCAAGCGGCGCGCTGGCGTTGCTGACCGCCGCCAAGGCCGCCGGCACGCCGGTGATCGAGATTTGGGACCACCACCCACCCGGACCTGGCAAGGGCCGCACACGGTTCACACAGATCGGCTTCAACCACGATGAAGTGGGTGCGGCCATGGCGCAGCACCTGCTGCGTCACGGCCACCGGCGCCTGGCTTATGTCGACAGTGGCGTGGCCGAGGACTACCGTGCACACGAACGCGGCATCGCCTTTGCAGCCGCTGGCCGCGCGGCAGGTGCCACGGTAGAGGTTTTTGCAGCACGTGCTGGCGATGCTTTTGATGCCGGACGCCAGGTGCTGGATGGGTTGGTGCAAGCCGCACCCCACATCACCGCGGCTGCCTTTGCCAACGACCACCTGGCCTGTGGTGCCCTGCTGCAGGCCGCGCGGGTGGGCGTGGCGGTGCCGCAGCGCCTGGCACTGCTCGGTTTCGGCGACTTTGCCATCGCGCGGCAGTTGAGCCCGGCACTGTCCAGCATCCAACTGCCGCGGCTTGACATCGGCCGTGAGGCGGCAACGTGTTTGCTCGATGCGTTGCGCCTGGGCAAGGCGGCAGTGCCGGTTTCGTTGCCTTGGACGTTGGTGGAACGGGGCAGTACGGCGCAGGTGTGACGGAATTTCAGTGTGAGCGCCACCGCCCCCCTCCCCCTCCTCTGGCTGGCAGGCGGGCAGGCGGAGGGAGTTGGGCGTCAAGCAGGCCGCGACAGCAAGTTCACATAGTCGTGCTGCGCCGTGACCACCGTGCTCACGCGCCATTCCACCGGTTTGCCGCTCAGGTCCAGCGCCACGCGGCGCACCTGCAACACCGGCTGCCCCAGCGGCACGCCCAGCACACGGGCAGCGGCACGGTCGGCACCCACAGCACGCAGCCTTTCATGGGCTTGCGCCACCGTGATGCCAAACTCATGCTGGTACAGGTGGTAGATGGTGCTGGGGCGTTCACGCCAGCGCTTTTCAGTCAGGCCTTTGAACTGTGCAGCGGGCATCACCAGCCGGTCGTGCACCACCGCGCAGCCCTGCAGACGCAATCGGTTTTCAACCTGGAATGCCGCTTCGCCAGGTTTGCTGTGCAGCGCAGCCGCGGCTTCTTCGTCCAGCCGCGTGCGCTCGAAGTTCAGCAGTTCAACGTCGGGTGCCACACGCAGGCCATCGCTACGCTCGACATGGAAAAACTGGAACAGGAAACGGTCGCTGCCATGTGAAGCCACAAAGGTTCCCCGCCCCTGGCGGCGCACCAAGATGTGTTCGGCCACCAGGTCGTCCACCGCACGCCGCACCGTGCCCACCGAGACGCCAAAACCCTGCGCCAGTTCGGTTTCGCTGGGCAGCGTGCCCGAAGGTGCCACCGCCCCGCTTTCGATGCTGCGCAACAAGGCGCGCTTGACGGCACGGTACAGCGGCATGCCCGCCGCTTCGGGAGTGATGGCCTGCACCTGCAGCATGGCGGACGGGCTGGCACGGGTCTTGTAGGCTGGCATCCCTGCATGCTAGCCGCGGGCTGCAGCCCTGCAAAGCCCCTATCTATCAGGTCATATAGATGACTTGGTTGACAGGCTTTGCAGCGGGCCTTGATACTGCGCGCCACCCGCCGGGCAGCCGGCCACAACGGAGCTTCTTTTATGATTCACTTTGTCTTGCACGACGCCGCCGACAGCGTGGCCGTGGTGGTGGTTGAAGGCGTCAAAGCCGGCATGAAACTGAAGGGCTGGATCATGGACGAGGACAAGATGACCTCAGTGACGGCCAAACAAGACATCCCCATCGGGCACAAGGTGGCGCTGCGCAAGATGGCGGTGGGCGACACGGTAGTGAAGTACGGCATCGACATGGGCAAGGTCGTGAAGCCCATCGTCTCGGGTGAACACGCCCACGTGCACAACATCAAGACCAAGCGGTGGTGAGTAGGCGGTCCGCGCCCTCGATGCCCCTCGGGCGTTCGCCAGGCACAAACGATCCACTGGATCGTTTGAGTCCGGGCTCATCCTAGCCTGCGACCCGCTTGCTACGCCCCCGGCGCCTCTCCATGTCGTTCGTCGAACCCAACATTTCAAAGATCGGAACAACTTCCATGTCCGTCGTCAGCAAAAAAACCACCTTCCTCGGCTACCGGCGTGAAAACGGCCGCGTGGGCATTCGCAACCACGTCATCATCTTGCCGCTGGACGACCTGTCCAACGCCGCGGCTGAAGCCGTGGCGCACAACATCAAGGGCGCGTTGGCCATTCCACACCCTTACGGCCGGCTGCAGTTCGGCGCCGACCTTGATTTGCACTTCCGCACCCTCATCGGCACCGGCTGCAACCCCAACGTCGCGGCGGTGGTGGTCATCGGCATCGAAGACGGGTGGACGGCGAAGGTGGTCGAAGGCATCAAGGCCACGGGCAAGCCGGTGGTCGGCTTCGGCATCGAAGGCCACGGCGACCACGAGACCATCATGAAAGCCAGCAAGGCCGCGCGCGACTACGTGCAGTGGGCCAGCGAAAAGCATCGCGAGGTGTGCCCGATCCACGAACTGTGGGTCAGCACCAAGTGCGGGGAAAGCGACACCACCAGCGGCTGCGGCGCCAACCCGACCGTGGGCAACGCCTTCGACATACTGCACCCGCTGGGCAACTACCTGTGCTTCGGCGAAACGAGCGAAATCACCGGCGGCGAGAAGATCGTCGCCGCGCGCTGCAAGACGCCGGCCATCGCC
>JANNMQ010000434.1:0-3224 GCA_031398045.1 Rubrivivax sp. | reverse complement strand
GATGAAGCGTTGGCTTTGGCGCGCGAGATGCTGAGCAGGCCCTGAGCTCCCCCCCTAGCGGGTGACCTCGGCAGAGGGTAGTGGAGCCTTTCCTCCCCTCCCCCCAGCAGCCCCTGTCGGGGTGACAGACAAACCCGGGCTGCACGCAAAAAATGCGTTCCAGCCCGTCACCCACCGCCAACTTCGGTGCAACCAGTGATGAGGCTTTTTTTCATCAACCTGTGTCAAGGAGAGTCACCATGATCCGTACGTTTATCACCCGCGCCGCTCTGGTTTGTGCCGCCCTGTTCGCCGGCACCGTGTGGGCCGCTACCGACGTGAACAAGGCCAGCCAGGCCGAACTGGAATCGGTCAAAGGCATAGGCCCGGGACTGGCCAGCAAAATGCTGAAAGCCCGCGAGACCGGTGCCTTCAAGGACTGGTCCGACCTGGTGGACCGCGTCGCAGGTGTTGGCCCCGGCAACGCGGCCCGCTTCTCCCAGGCCGGGCTGACGGTGGCCGGCGCGGCCTACACGCCGCAGCCCGCGGGTGCGCAAGTCAAAGCCGGCGCCAAAGCCCCAGGGACGAAGCTGGAAGCTGCAACAACGCCCGCACCGGCCGCCGCACCGGCCGCCGCGCCGGCCGCAACGCCAGCGCCCGCGGGCAAGGGCGAACGGGCGCGCAAAAACAACCCGGTGCCGGCCGCAGTTTGAGAGCCCGCCAAAGCTGCTGGGCTTGTGCAGCGACCCCGTCGGAACTGGCCGGCCAGCCTGGCGGCTTCAGGGCAGCATGAGGTCAGGCTGGTCAGCCGAGACACGCCGATGCTCGGGCATCAACGTGTCCCAGCCGAAAAAGTGCACCACCTCGTCGCGCCGCGCCAGGGTGTCGGCCCAGCCCAATTCCATCAGCTCCTGCGTGTAGGGCGCTTCGAACAGCAGGTAGCTGGCCAGCGCCGCGCCGCGTGCCTGCCCGCCCACCCCTGCCGGGCCCACGCCAACGCCGCGCAGCAGTGCACGGACAGGGGTGGGCAGCGCGGCAATGTGGCGCGACGCCACGTCGTCAAGGCGCCGAGAGGGCGCGATCACCAGCGCCTCCAGCGGCCGCAGTTCACTGTCGGCCAGGGCCTTGTCGGGCAGCAGCGCCAGCGTGCGGTTGATGCGGCGCATGCGCTCGATGTCCACCGCCAGCGCATCCAAAAAGATGCTCGACATCGCATGGCCAGCAATCTGCGCCAGGCTGGGGTAGCCGGGCTCAGCGCTCGCGCGGCCCGTGGGCTCGTGCATGCGGCCGGCGCCGATGATGAACAAGCGGGTCGCGCCCAAATGCACGGCCGGCGACAACGGCGCCGTCTGGCGCATGGAGCCGTCGCCAAACCATCCTGGCACACCGCCCATCGTCAGCTGCGTGGCGGGGAAGACAAAAGGGATGGCCGACGAGGCCAGCAAATGCCCGTGCGTGATGGGGCCCTGCACCGCCACACGTTGCGAGCGCAACCAGGGTGCAATGGGCTGCGCCGCATCGTAGAAGGTGAAGTGCTCGCCACTGCTGTAGCTGGACGCCGTGACCGCCACCGAATGCAGGTGGCCTTGCTGCAGCATCAGCGGCAGACGTTCCAGCGGCACCAGGCGTTGCAGCAGTTCGGCCAACGGTTCGTTGTCCAACAAAGAGCGCGGCCGGGCGCGGCGCCAGCGGGCGATCACCCATCCCACCGAGAACATCGTCAACCAGCGCGCGCCAGAACGCACAACGCCCAGCGAATCGGCCCGGTACACCTGGTCGGCGCTGAAGTTCTGCCAGACGCGCGACAGCACTTCCACCGCCGCGTCGAAGCGGTCGGCCTGGCAGGCCAGCGCCATCGCGTTGATGGCGCCGGCCGATGTGCCGCAGATCACGCCAAAAGGGTTGTTTTGCCGCGCAATCGGCCCCACCAACTGGCGCCGCACATGGGCCAGCGCGCGCAACACACCCACCTGGTAAGCCGCGCGTGCGCCACCGCCGCTAAGCACCAAGGCCGTTCGCGGTTCGTCGTACAGCGTGGGGGCGACCGGGCTCATTGCGAGTTTTCTGAGAGGTGTTCAGTCGTACACCACCGCCGCCGCACCGCCATGCGCCATGCTGCGCCAGCGCGCCAGTGCTTCGTCGCAGGGCCAAAAACGCACGCCCTCACCCAGATCCAGCTCGGCCGTGGCGTTGGGCCGCTGCAAGCGCACACGCACGGCCAGGCCCTGCAGCAGGTCGCCATGTTCCCCGGTTACCCGCTTGGCCGGCCACAGCTTCAGCACATCGGCCACCGCCGGCGCACCGCCACCGTTCACTTGGATGGCCATGTAGCGACCAAAACGCGCCCGCGCGGCGGCCAAGTCCCACACTTGCAGCACATTCAGCCGCAGGCCACCGGTGAAGCGGTCGGGTTGCAGTTTGCCCTGCACGATCACCAGCTGGTCTTCAGCCGCCAGTTCACGACAGTTCTCAAACACCTCGTCGGGTGCCACCGCTTCCACACTGTCGCTGCCGTCGTCCAGCTTGAAGATCACCACCCGCCCGCGCTGGCCGTTGACGGTGCGCGCCTCGGTGACGATGCCGGCCAGCAGCTGCGGGTCGCGGCTGTCCACCAGGTTGCCGATGGACTGGCGCACAAAACGCCGCACCTCGTCTTTCCAGGCGTCAAACAGGTGGCCTGACAGGTAGAAGCCCAGTGCCGCTTTTTCGTTCATCAAGCGGTCGCGCACGTCCCACACCACCGCGTGCACCAGCGCCGGCTCTTGCGTGCTGCTGCCATGGGTGTCTCCACCCGAATCCACCATGTCAAACAAGCCACCTTGCAGCGCGTTGGCCTGCTGCGTTTCGGCCCAGTCCATGGCCAGCGCCACGCTGGCCAGCAGCTCGGCGCGGCCGGCCTGGCCCAGCGGGTGCACGCCGTCGAAGGCACCGGCTTTCACCAGCGCTTCAATGGCTCGTTTGTTCACCGCCTTGCGGTCCACGCGCGCGCAAAAGTCGAACAGGCTGCGGTAGGGACCACTGCCTTTGCCTTCAAAAGCCCCCTGCCCTTCGCGCGCAGCCACGATGGCTTCCACAGCGCTTTGCCCAGTGCCTTTCACCGCACCCAGGCCGTAGCGCACCAGCGTGTCGGTGATGGGCTCAAAACGGTGCGTGCCGCGGTTGATGTCGGGCGGCTCGAAGTTGATGCCGAACAACTTGGCGTCGGCCATCAACACCTTCAGCTTGTCGGTGTTGTCGGCCTCGAT
>JANNMQ010000405.1:0-1908 GCA_031398045.1 Rubrivivax sp. | reverse complement strand
AACGGCGGCTGGCCGCAACAAGACAATCCTCTGAAAAACGCACCGCACACGGCAGCAGCCCTGTTAACAACCGAGTGGTCGCACCCCTACACCCGCGAAGAGGCGGCCTACCCGGTGGCGGGGCTGCGGCAACGGAAGTACTGGACGCCCGTGGGGCGGGTGGACAACGTGTACGGCGACCGCAACCTGTTTTGCAGCTGCCTGCCGGTGCGGGACTACGCCTGACCCGCCAACCGCTGCCCAGGCCCACGGTGCACACCCGCTGCCTGCAGGCCCTGCGGCGCCCCCGGCTGGCCCTGCTGCGGTGCGCCGTGCCGGTGCAGCCGCGCGGGCCATTGTGTTTCGCCGCCTTCATCTTCAGGTGCGTCTTCGTCGGCACGGCGGCCGATGCCCACCAGCGTGTGCGGGCTGTCCTGCAGCGTCAGTGCATAACGTGTGCCGTCACTCAGGGTCAGCTGCAGCACACCGTCAGCCACGCGCCAGCGGCCCAGGGTCTGGGCACTGCGGCTTCTGGTGGCTGTGGCCGGACTGGTGCCCGGTTCGGCAGCGCTGCGTACCACCGCACCGCCCGCCTGCAAGGTGACAGTGCCTGCTTCGCCGCCCAGCAACCACTGCGTGCCAACAAACGCAAAGTGGCGCGTCTGCACCGTGGGCTGCACAACCACAAAACCGTCGTGCACCGGCTGCAGCAGACGGTGCGGCGGTATCGCCATGCGCCAGGGGGTGCCCACGCCGGTGCCGCTGCTGCGGGTGACCAGCCGCGTCAAACCCGGGTGACGCAACACGGCGCTGTATTGCTGTTCACGGTAACTGCCGGCCGGCAACAGCCGCATGCTCAGCTTGATCTGCAGGGCCTGTCGTTGTTCGGCAATCACATGCACCTGGTCGGCTTCACCACCCGGATAAACGATCAAACCACGACCCACACCGTCACGCGCCACCTGGTCCAGCAGATTGCGGCGCCAGGCACGCGTCAACGCAGCGGGCACGCCCACGGGCACGATCACACCGTGCAGTGCCTCCACGGGCCACAACGGAAAGCCTTCGCTGGACAGCGGCACGCAAGCCCATTGGCCCGCCGCGGCCAGCACCACGCCCGCAGCCTCGGGCGTGGCCAGTTGCGCCGCGCGTGTGGGGTCGCCGTTGGCCAGCTCGCCCAGCGCCTTGGCCACAAAGGCCTGCAGCTGGTCAGGCCGGGCCCGCGGGCCCACGCAGCGCTGCATGTCTTGCACCACTTCGGCATGCACCAGCGGGCGCAAGTTGTAGGTTTCAGCCACCGGCGGCGCGGCTTGGGCCACGAGGCTGGCTGTTGCCACAGCCGCAGCAGCAAACCGCGGCCACGGCCTGCAACCCGACGGTGGCGCCGACTGACCCAAAACACTCCCATGCATCACACGGCTCCCAGGCGAAAGGGCGGCTGCAAGCGTGCGCTGTCCAGGCCGTTGGGCATCGCGAAAAAAGACGCCCGTTCGGTGGCCAGACTGACGACGTCAGACCCCAACTGCGCGGCCGGCACTTCACCGCATTGCTGTCATCCCCCCCTTCAGCCGTCATCACCAGGAATGCACCATGGCCGTATCCGTCTTTGACCTCTTCAAGATCGGCATCGGCCCCAGCAGCAGCCACACCGTGGGGCCCATGCGTGCGGCGCGGCTGTTTGCGCGCCACTTGCAGCACAGTGGCCTGCTGGCGCGCACCGCGCGGGTGCAGAGCCAGTTGTACGGTTCACTGGGCGCCACCGGCAAAGGCCACGGCACCGACAAGGCAGTGCTGCTGGGCCTGAGCGGGCACGAGCCCGACACGGTGGACGTAGACGCCGTGCCGGCGCTGTTGGCCGCGCTGCGCAAAGCTGCAGCCCTTTCAGTGCTGGGCGAACACAGCGTGCCCTTCAACGAAAAAGAAGACCTG
>JANNMQ010000396.1:0-2932 GCA_031398045.1 Rubrivivax sp. | reverse complement strand
GCAACTCATCGGGGTCGGCTTGGGTGAACGCGGCAGCGGGCAGCGCCTGCTGCTCGGCGTAGCGCCACTGCGGGCCAGGGTCGGCACTCAGCAGCACCCCCAGGAAGGCCAGGTCGGCCAGCGCGCGCGCCTGCTCAGGTGCGGGCCGGCCCCTGAGCAAGGTGTCCAGTTCAGCCAGACGGTCCACGCCATCGGCGCTGAGCAATTGCCAGAACGGCGCCGCGTCCTCGGGTGCCGTGTGTGCCAGGTGCGGCTGCACGGCCTGCGACAAGCTTGCCAACGCCGCGCGGTCCAGTTTGAAATTGGCACTGAGGTTGCGTTCCACCGACTGCAACACCTGGGCACAGCGCAAGCGCACCGTGCCGGGGTGAAACAACGGCGCCAGCGGATGGCGGCCAGGCATGCGCCCGGTGGAAGGGGCAGTCAAGACGTTGGAAAGCGGGTCAGCGGTCACAGGGTGGAATGGTTGGGATGGTTCAGGAAGGTGGAAGAAGAGAGTGGGGCTGCAGCCGGTGCCAGAAAGGCTTTTGTAGGATCATCGTGGCCGCGGCTGCTCAAGCTTGGGAACCCACTCATGGCCCCACCGGTGGTGCTGGAAAGGGCCGTGCCACGCCGCGCCAAAACCCGCAGCCAGCCAGGCCCGCGCAGCTTCAGAGGCTGAGAGTTTTTCGAGCGTGTCCGAGCCGCGCGTCAAAACGCGTCCGATCTAGACGCAAAGCACAGCTGTAGCTCAGGCTACAGCGAGCATTTGCAACGACGAGCGGGCGTGTTTTGGCGTAATCAGCGGGCATGATCGAAAGACTTTCAGCCTCTCAGGCCGCGGCTTTGGCCAGTTCGGCGTAGGCGTGGGCCAGCCACATCTTCAGCCGCTGGCGTTCCATCAGGCCCAGGCCAGGGCCGTCGATGCCGCTGCTGTTGCGGGCGTCCCAGAAACTGGCGTTGCGGGCGTCGATCTTTTGCACCACGGTGTCATGCAGGCGCTTGATGTCGATCACACGGGCGCCCAGCCCGGCGGCGCGTTCCAGCTGGCCTGAACGTTCCAGCTGGCTGAAGTCGTCACCGCGCAACTGGTTGCGCACCAGCACGTAATGCAGGCGCTGGCCAAAACGGTCCAGCAGCCGCGCCAGCAGGTCCACCGAGTCGCGGCCACTGTCCATCACGTGCCAGTAGTTCAGTTGCACGCCGGCCAGGTCGGCCATGTCCAGCACACCCGATTCGTCCATCCACTTCACCAGCGGGTCGTGGGTCTGCGCCGCCAGGTCCACCAGCACACGGCGGCCGGGCTGTTCAACGGCCATTTCAATGATCTGGTCCAGCGCTTCAAAACGTTCCACCAGCACCGGCGTGGCGTGCTCGGCGTAAAAGCGCATCAACGAGCCGTGTGACCGGTCGGTGTCGAAACCCACCCAGGGCACTGCGTTGTCGATCAGGTACTGGGCGATCAGGCGCGACACCATGGACTTGCCGACGCCGCCCTTTTCGCCACCGATCAGGTGCACTTTGGACAGCGGTCGGGTGCTCAGGACGGGGACTTCCATGCTCTGGGGTTTCCTGCACTGAATGCCATGTGGGAGGGGCCGCGCATGCACAAGCGGCCGTCGGGGTTCAAGCGGGGTTCAAAACTACCCCGCATTGTGCGCTGGTCGGGGCCGGATGTAACCGAGGGCCCTTCAGTCCAGGCCACCGGGCGGCTGCCCGGCACGTTGCTGCAGCCAGTTCAAGGGCGAATAGGCGGCCTGGCCGTCGGTGACGTGCAGGGTGTAGGCCAGGCGCGAACGCGGGCTGCGGTTGGCGGCACTGAAGTGCGGTAGCAGCCCGCCAAAAACCACCAGCGTGCCCGCCGGCACTGGCAGCGCCACGGCCTGGCTGGCATCGGGCCAAGGGCTGGTGTCGAGCGGCTGCATGCGCAGGTGGCCCTGCTCGCAGATGTATTGCTCACGCAACACCGCGCGCGCGCCGCGGTGGCCACCCGGCTCTACCCACAGGCAGCCGTTTTCCAGCGTTGCATCTTCCAGCGCAAACCAGAAGGTGGTTACCGTCTGCGGCGTGGTGACAAAAAAACTGGCGTCCTGGTGCCAACCCACTTCACCGCCAATGTGCGGCTGCTTGAAGATGACCTGGCTTTGCCAGACCTGGGGCTCCAACAAACCCAGGTCAGCCGCCAATGCGGCCAGCGCGGGGCCGTGGCTGAAGGCTTCGAAGACGGGGTCAAGGTCGTGCAGCGCGTGGCCGATCTTGTTGATCGACTGCGACTTGGGCACCACGAGCCGGCCGGCGTCGTCCAGTGCTTCTTCCTCAAAGAAACAGTGGACCTGGTCGGCCGATGCAATGAGCTTGGCGTCGGCCACCAGGCCACGGTCGCGGGTGGAAAAACGGCTGGCTCCCTGGGTCGGGTCGAAGGCGTCAACCAGCGCGTGCGCGCGCACCGTCACCGCCGCCAGCGCCGTCGTGGACTTGAAGCCTGGCAGCACCAGGTAGCCGTCTGCCGCCCAGGCCTGCAGCTGGCGGGGGTCAAGCATGGCGGTGGCGCGGGCGGGTGTTGCGCGCGGGCGTCAGGCAAGGCATTGAGTGTGTCGCTTTCACGAAGCGAGGAACAAGGAACGGCATGATCAATGCTACCGCCCGCCTTCGCGTATTCAACCTGCACACACCGGAGTCCCCATGACACGATTTTCCAAGGCCCCTTGCTTCCACGCCATTGCGGCAGCAGCCCTGGCCACGGTGCAGCTCAGCGCCCTGGCACAGACCACGCCAGCCGGGGAATTGCAGACCATCACGGTCACGGCTGAGCGCCGGTTGGAAAACATCCGCGACGTGCCGAGTTCAGTCAGCTCGCTGCAAGGCGAGATCCTCGAAGTGCTGAACTCCGGTGGCCAGGACGTCCGCATGTTGTCAGGCCGAGTACCCAGCCTGAACATTGACTCGTCCTTCG
>JANNMQ010000256.1:0-1731 GCA_031398045.1 Rubrivivax sp. | reverse complement strand
GTGCCACCGGCCATCTGGGCGTTGCCCCAGGGTGCAGTGCCCCGCGGTGGGCAGGCCACGGTGCAGCAAACCGCCCCCGGCGTGCTGCTGATCCAGCAACACACACCCAAGGCAGGGCTGGACTGGACCAGCTTTTCCATTGCCGCTGGTGAACAGGTGCGGGTGCAGCAGCCCAGTACGTCAGCGGTGCTGGTCAACCGTGTGCTGGGCGACAACCCATCGGCCATCCACGGCCAACTCAGCAGCAACGGCAGCGTGTGGTTGATCAACCCGCGCGGTATTGTTTTTGGTGCCCAGTCACGCGTGGATGTGGGTGGGCTGGTGGCCAGCACGCTGTCGCTGGCCTCTGAAGACGCGCTGGCGGGCCCGCTGCATCTGCGCGCCCTCACCGACAGCAGCCAGCCTCCGGGCGCGCTGCGGGCCGAAGGCCAGATCACGGCCCGCGGGGGCACCGTGGTGCTGGTGGCACCCCAGTTGACGCAGCGCGGCAGCATCGATGCCCGTCGCGTGGGCTTGGCGGCTGGCAGCGACGTGCTGGTGGATCTGGACGGCGACGGCCTGGTGTTTTTACAGGTGCGCAACGAACAGCTGGACACGGCGCTGAACCAGCTGGGCCGTGTGCGTGCCGACGGTGGCGCGGTGGACCTGCGCGCCGCGGCACGCGCCGGTTTTGCAGGCACGGTGCTGAACCTGGAAGGTGTGGTGCAGGCACGCAGCCTGGGCCAGCTGCAGGGCAGAATTTCAGTGGACGGTGGCCCCACCGGCATCACCCGCCTGGCCGGCACGCTGGACGCCACGGCGCCGTTGAACAGCGCGACAACCGCAAGCCCCGGCGGTGACGTGCTGGTACAGGGCCACCACATCGCGCTGGAAAACACAGCAGTTGTGGATGTTTCGGGCGCAGCAGGCGGCGGCCGTGTGCGCATCGGTGGCGACTTCCAAGGCGCCAACGCTGCGGTCCGCAACGCTCAGCGTGTGGCCGTGCTGCCCGGGGCGCAGCTGTCAGCCAACAGCCTGGGTGCGGGCGACGGTGGCCGCGTGGTGGTGTGGTCTGACGGCAGCACCCGGTTTCTGGGCAGCGCCGATGCACGCGGTGGTGCACAAGGTGGCGACGGCGGACTGGTGGAGGTGTCGGGCAAGGTGCATCTGGACTACCGCGGCCAGTCTGACCGCAGCGCACCGCGGGGCCGCGCCGGCACGCTGCTGCTGGACCCCGACAGCATCACCGTGCAGCTGGACAGCCCCAACCTGACCGGCACCACACCAGACCTGGACCTCAGCAGCAGCAGCCTGCTCTTTTCAGACCCTGGCACCGCCAGCGTCATCACCGCCGGCGCGGTGGTGGGCCTGCTGGCCAATGGCCCGGTGGAACTGCAGTCGCAAACGACTCTTGCGGTCAACGCCGCCATCAACCAGCCCACAGGCGGCCACGGCTTGACGCTGCGCGCTGGCGACACCATCACGGTGGCGGCGCCCGTCACCGTGGGCGGGGCCTTGACCCTGTCGGCCAACGACCCGGACTCTTCACTGCGAAGCAGCTTGGCGCGGGTGGAGGTGAATGCGCCCCTGACCGCGGGCGGCAACATCACCATCAGCAATAACGGCGGCACGGGTGTGCACCAGCTGGGCGCGGATCTGGTGGGCAACAGCCTGGCGCTGACAGGCGATGCAGCGCTGGCCGCCAACAGCAGCTGGACGCTGGCTGGCAACAGCACCCTGAGCAGCGCACTC
>JANNMQ010000225.1:0-5632 GCA_031398045.1 Rubrivivax sp. | reverse complement strand
TGCTGGGCAGCATCGGGTTCTGGCCTGCGCTGCTGGCGCTGTTTGTTTATGCGCTGCTGCCGATCGTGCGCAACACCCATGCCGGCTTGAATGGTGTCGCACCGGGCCTGACGATGGCCGCACAGGCGCTGGGCCTGACCGCCCGCCAGACGTTGTGGAGCGTGCAACTGCCGTTGGCGCGACCGGTGTTGCTGGCTGGCGTAAAAACGGCTGCCGTCATTAATGTGGGCACCGCTACCGTGGCGGCGTTTATCGGCGCCGGGGGCTTGGGTGAACGCATCGTGGCCGGCCTGGCGGTCAGCGACAGCGGTCTGATGCTGGCCGGCGCACTGCCAGCGGCCGCGCTGGCGCTGCTGGTGCAGGCAGCCTTTGATGTGCTGGGCCGCTGGTGGGCGCCGCCGGCTGGGCGTTGAACGGCCTCACCAACGGGCAAGCATGGACCACAGCGCAAACCGGGTCTTCATTTCTTACCGGCGCGACGACGCGGCCGGTTATGCAGGCAGGCTGGAAGAGGCGCTGGAAAAGCGCCTGGGCCGCGGCAGCGCTTTCCGCGATGTGCTGGACATCCCGCCCGGCGATGATTTTGTCGACGCCATTCGCGCCCGGCTGGCAACGGCACAGTCGGTGCTGGTGCTGATCGGCCCGCGCTGGGCGGGTGGCGACAGCCCTGGGCAGCGGCGCATCGACGACAGCCGCGACTTTGTGCGCCTGGAAGTGGAAGTGGCACTGGAATGCGGCGCCCGCATCGTACCCGTGTTGCTGCCCGGCGCCCAGATGCCTGCCGAGGCTGACCTGCCGCTGCCGCTGAAGCCATTGGCGCGGCGCAATGCGCTGAGCCTGAGCGACACACACTGGGACGCCGACATCAACCGCCTGGCCGACACCATCGGCGTGCCACGGCGGCGCAGCCCGTGGCCCTGGGCACTGGGCGGCGCAGCGGTTGCGGGCAGCGCTATCGCGGCGCTGTGCTGGCTGCAGCCCTGGGTGCCGGCCGACCCCTCCGCGCGTTTGATCGGCAGCTGGCAGGCCGAGGTTCGTTATGGCTGGGGCGCAAGCCACAAGGAAAAGTTCGAGATCAAGCGCCATGCCGGGCAGCTGACCGGCACCGCCAGTTTCCTGAGCCACCCGCGTGCGATCGAGAACCTGTCGTTCGACGGCAGCAACCTGCGCTTCGAGACCCACAGCCAACAGTCGATGGGCAGCGAAACGCGCCAGCTCACGCACCGCTACAGCGCCGAGCTGCAAGGCCAACCGCCCGAAGAACGGCTGGCCCTGCGCATGCACACCAGCGGCTCTTTCGACAGCCACAAGCCGCTGGAGTTCGAGGCGCGGCGTATCACCACCCCGGCGGCGGCTTCTGCTGCGCTGCGCTGACGCTGCGCGGGGCCCCGGGCTGGGCAGGGCTGTGGGCGGCTGCAGCGGCGGCTGTCAGTGCCGGGCCATCGCGCTTGGCATCCTTGCGACAATCATCGGCTGAGGAGAACCCGCACCGTGACCCACATCATTCAAAACCTGCAGTCCTTGCCCAGGGGCCAACGCATCGGCATCGCTTTTTCGGGCGGCCTGGACACCAGCGCTGCTGTGCACTGGATGCGTGCCAAGGGCGCCGTACCCTGTGCCTACACCGCCAACCTGGGCCAGCCCGACGAGAGTGACTACGACGAGATCCCGCGCAAGGCGCTGGCCTACGGTGCCGACATTGCTCGTTTGGTGGATTGCCGTTCCCAGCTGGTGGCCGAAGGCATAGCCGCCATCCAATGCAGCGCCTTTCACATCAGCACCGGTGGCGCCACTTACTTCAACACCACCCCATTGGGCCGCGCCGTCACCGGCACCGCGCTGGTGGTGGCGATGCGCGAAGACGGCGTCAACATCTGGGGCGACGGCAGCACCTACAAGGGCAACGACATCGAACGTTTCTACCGCTACGGCCTGCTGGCCAACCCGGCGCTGCAGATCTACAAACCCTGGCTGGACCAGACCTTCATCGACGAGCTGGGTGGTCGCAAGGAGATGAGCGAATACCTGGTGGCGCACGGCTTCGACTACAAGATGAGCGTCGAAAAAGCCTACAGCACCGACAGCAACATGTTGGGCGCCACCCACGAGGCCAAAGACCTGGAATACCTGAGCAGTGGCATGCACATCGTCAAGCCCATCATGGGCGTGGCCTTCTGGCGTGATGACGTGCGGGTGCTGGCTGAAACGGTGACTGTGCGTTTTGAAGAAGGCCACCCGGTGGCGCTGAACGGCGTGTCCTTCGCCGACAGCGTGGCGCTGTTTGAAGAGGCCAACCGCATCGGGGGCCGGCACGGCCTGGGCATGTGCGACCAGATCGAAAACCGCATCATCGAAGCCAAGAGCCGCGGCATTTACGAAGCCCCGGGCATGGCGCTGCTGCACATTGCGTACGAAAGGCTGGTCACCGGCATCCACAACGAAGACACCATCGAGCAGTACCGCATGAACGGCCGCAAGCTCGGCCGCTTTTTGTACCAGGGCCGCTGGTTCGACCCCCAATGCCTGATGCTGCGTGAAACCGCCCAGCGCTGGGTGGCGCGTGCCATCACGGGTGTTGTGACGCTGGAGCTGCGCCGCGGCAACGATTACAGCCTGCTGAACACCGAGAGCCCCAACCTGACCTACCACCCCGAACGGCTGACGATGGAAAAGGGAGCAGGCGCCTTCACGCCGGCCGATCGCATTGGGCAGCTGACGATGCGCAACCTGGACATCGAAGACACACGCGGCAAGTTGGGGGTGTACAGCCGGGCCGGGCTGCTGGGTGCGTCTTCTGACGGCAGCATCGCTTTGTTGACCGGGCCGGCCGGTGATGCCGAAGGCCCTGCCGATTAACCGGGAGGTGAACAACAGGGGAAACCGGCCCCCGTGGCACGCCTTGCGCAGTGGTTGCACAGCGGGACCTCAGCCCGGCCTGAATACAATCGTTGTTCGCAAAAAGCTTGGTGCAAGGGGAACGCTTGATGATGGAGGAAGGTGACGACGGCGCGCGTGTGGGTTTGTGGGTCACGCTGGGCGTGGTGACGCTGTTGCTGTTTGGTCTGATCGGTGGCTTGGCGATGCGCCAGATGAACAAGCAGCCTGCGGTGCCTAGAACCGCGGCAGCTGCGGCGGCTTTGCCGGCGGGTACGGCAGCGCTGGATGAGATGAAAGACGTGGCGCTCAGTGGCGTGGTGGCGGGCACCTTGTACTTTGCCTCGGGCTCAGCGGCGCTGGCCAACGATGCCGGCATCGCCCTCAGCGCCATCCGCGACGTGGCGGCCGCCAACACCGGCCGCAAGCTGCTGATCTCGGGTTTCCACGACGCCACGGGCGACCCGGCCAAAAATGCGGAACTGGCCAAAGAACGCGCCAAAGCCGTGCGTGAAGCGCTGGTGGCGGCTGGTGTGGCACGCGAGCGCATCGTGATGCGCAAGCCCGAAGTGCTGGTGGGCAGCCCCGACAACGCCGAAGCGCGTCGTGTGGAAGTGCGGGCCGCCGAATAAACCACCGCCCGCAGCGGCGAGGGCCGCCGGGAGTTGGTATTGTTTTGAAGTGAAGGTCAGCTGTGCGCGCCGCGCAGCCATGCGCTGGCCTGCAGGCGGCCCACTTCGATACCGTTCCAGTTGCTGAGCGTGACGTCAGCCAGCCCGTCGATGACGCACCGTTCGTTGTCAGACAGCGCCAGCAGACGGCCGATCAGCGCCGCCATCACCACTTCACAAGCGCGGGCGGTATTGCCGTCGTCCATCTTCACGGCCACACCCAGGCCCAGCTCGGGCAACGCCGCGCAGTACACCCCTTCAGCGCCCACTTTGCAGAAGACGCGTTCACCCAGCAGCGTCATCACGCGGCTGTCAAAGCGTCCCGTGCCGGCCACCATGTAAGGCGCTGCAGCCACGGCGACGCGCAGGCGCTGCGCAGCGCGCTGGTGGCCCGCTGACAAACCCACGCCCGTGCCTAGCCGTGCAAAAGCACGCGCCAGGTGGCGCAGCGGCACGGCGTAGGTGGGGATGGAGCAGCCGTCGGTGCCCACGGGTGCTTGTGCCAGGTCATAGCCGGTGGTCTGCTGCAGCGCAGCCGTCACCTCGCGCATCACCGCGTGCCCGGGCTTGACGTAGCCAGCCAGAAAGGCGCGCCGGTGGTCACCTTTGGCAGGTGGACTGGCCGATTTTTCGGCCATCCAGCAGCCCAGGCAGACCAAACCGGCGTGTTTGCCCGAACAGTTGTTGTGCAACGCGCTGGGCGTGTGCCCGGCTGCCGCCAGCGCCTTGATGGCGCCGTCGTTGTACGGCCAATGGGTGCCGCATTCCAGCGCCGCCGCGTCCACACCGGCCTTGGCCAGCATGGCCGCTGCGGTGCTGGCGTGGCGCGGTTCACCGCCATGGGAAGCGCAGGCCAGCGCCAGTTCTTCGTTGCTGAGTTGCCAGCGGTCGGCAGCACCACTTTCCACCAGCGGCAAAGCCTGCAGCACCTTCACGGCCGAGCGCGGGAAGATGGGCCGGTCGATGTCGCCCCACTGCGTGTGCACCGCACCGTCGGCGTCCAACACCGCCACCGCGCCGCGGTGTGCCGATTCTTCGATGCCACCGCGCAGGGCCTGCGCCAGTACTGGGTTTGTGCTTGTCATGGCCCCGACTCTATCAACCGGCGGTCCATGCAAAATCGGCGCATGGCTTTGTCTGCGTTGTTGTTGCTGGTGTTGTTGGTGATGCTGGTGATGCTGGTGGCCGCCTTGTTGGGCGGTCGGCTGCTGGGTGAATTGGACCGTGGCCTGCGCCTATTGGGTGCCGGCTGCATCGCCGGCGGCGTGATGGCCCTGGCCTGGGGTTGAAACGATGATGCAGCTCTGGGGCGTGGACTTCAGCAGTGCGCCCAGCAAGCGCAAACCGGTGGTGCTGGCGCGGGGTGTGTTGCGCGGCGCGGTGCTGCAGCTGCAAGGGCTGCAGGCGCTGCCCTCCCTGGCTGACTTTGAAGCGGTGCTGCAAAAGCCCGGCCCCTGGTTCGGTGCTTTTGACTTTCCTTTTGGTTTGCCGCGTGCCTTTGTGCAAGCCCAAGGCCTGGGCGACAACACCCGCGGCGTGATCGCCGAACTGCAGCGCCGCTGCCCCACGCGCATGGCCTTTCGTGCGCTGGTGGATGCTTGGGGCAACACGCAGCCCGCCGGGCAACGTTTGCTGCACCGCGCCACCGACGCGGCCATGCCGGGCATCAGTTCAACCAGCCCGCTGCAAACCCGTTATGTGCCGGTCGGCTTCATGTACTACGAAGGCTTGTCGCGCCTGGTGGCGGCGGGGGTGCACCTGCCGCGCCTGTGTGACGGTGACACCGAACGGGTGGCGCTGGAGGGTTACCCCGGCCTGTTGGCCTTTGAATTGATAGGTCGCCGGTCCTACAAAAACAGCGAAGACAGCGACCGCCTGTTGGCACGCAAAGAGCTGTTGGAAGCGCTGGAACAAGGCCGCAGCCGGCTTGGTTTGCGCCTGAAGCTGACGCCTGCACAAGCCGGTGAACTGGTGGCCGATGCCAGTGGTGACCGGCTGGACGCGGTGCTGTGCCTGGCGCAGGCTGCCTGGGCCCACGGGCAACCGGGCCAGGGCCTGCCGGCACAGGTGGACGCGGTGGAGGGCTG
>JANNMQ010000217.1:0-1651 GCA_031398045.1 Rubrivivax sp. | reverse complement strand
GCCTGAGCTACCTGCTGCTGCTGGTGCAGCACCTGGGCAGCCTGGCGCGTGGCGAAGCGCCGGCACCGATGGGCGCTTCGCATTGAGAGGCTGAGCCCCGCACCATGTACGGCACCACCGAAATCATCATCCTCGTCAGCGTCTTGTTAACGCTGGTTTTCAGCGGCATCCACATCGCCGTGTCGCTGGGCCTGACCAGCATGCTGGGCCTGTACCTGCTGACGCAGGACCCGCAGGCCATGCTGAGCTTCGCCTCGAACACGGCCTATGAAGCTTTGCGCGACTACGTCTTCGCCGTCATCCCGCTGTTTTTGTTGATGGGCGAGTTCCTGGCCAAGTGCGGTGCGGCGAGTGACCTGTTTGCGCTGGTCAACCGCTTGTCGCGCCGCGTGCCGGGCCGGCTGGGCGTGGCTACCGTGCTGGCCAACGCGGTGTTTGCATTCATCACCGGGGTGTCGATTGCAGCGGCGGCTGCGTTTTCAAAAATCGCCTACCCCGAGATGCGGCGCCACGGCTATGAGCGCCAGTTTTCGCTGGGCTGCATCGCCGGCAGCGCCTGCCTGGGCATGCTGATACCGCCTTCGGTGTTGATGATCGTGTGGGGTGTGCTGACGGAGCTGGCCATCGGCAAGCTGTTTGTCGCCGGCATCCTGCCCGGCCTGGTGGTGGTGCTGCTGTACATCGGCTACATCCTGTGGGTGGCCAAGACACAGCCGCACCGCGTGGGCGAAGGTCACAACCTGCCGCAGGCGCAGCAGCAGGCGCGTGCGGCGCTGGACGAAGCGCCCGTGCAAGACCTGCGCACTATTCTGTGGAGCACGGTGGGCATTCTGGCGCTGGTGTTCATCGTGCTGGGTGGCATCTGGTTCGGTTTTTTCACACCCACCGAAGGCGCGGGCGTGGGCGCCACACTGGCGCTGCTGCTGGCGCTGGTGCGCGGCATGAAACCCCACGAGATGCTGCAGGCCATCATCTCGGTGGGCCGCACCTCGGCGCCGCTGCTGCTGCTGCTGGTGACGGCGCAGTTGTATTCACGCGTGCTGTCGATGACCGGCCTGACGGGCATGGCGAAAGACTTTTTCGTGCAGTCGGGCCTGTCGCCTTACGCGGTGCTGGCCATCATGATCCTGGTCTGGTTTGCGCTGGGCGCGCTGATCGACTCCATCTCCATCATCTTGCTCACCGTGCCGGTGTTTCACCCGGTGGCCGTGGCGCTGGGTTTTGACCCCATCGCCTTTGCCATCATCGGCATCCTGGCCATCGAAACGGGTTTGTTGACACCGCCTTTTGGCATCTTGGTGTTCACGGTGAAGGCAGCGGTGCCCGACGAACCCGACTTGAAAAACGGCGAGATTTTCCGCGGCTCGGTGCCTTACTGGTTGGCCTTGCTGGGCGCCATCCTGGTCATCATTGCCGTGCCCGAACTTGCCACCTGGCTGCCTAATTTGGGCAACGTGGTTCCCAAGTAAAGAGGACACATCCTCATGGCTGCTTACTGGCTTTCACGCTGCGTGGTCAACGACCCGGTGCAGTACAAAAAATACACCGATCGGGTGCCTGCCATCATCGCGGCGCATGGCGGCCGCGTGCTGGCGCGTGGTGGCAAGTACCAGATCATGGAGGGCCCGGAAACCTTTCACCGTTTTGTGGT
>JANNMQ010000202.1:0-4442 GCA_031398045.1 Rubrivivax sp. | reverse complement strand
CAAGGTCTTGGCATCGGGCACCTGGTCTTCAGCGTCCAGCGCCAGCAGTTCTTGCGGTGTCATCAACACGGTTTCAACAAACTCGCCTTCGTCCAGTTGTTGCTTGCCGCCCAGCAGGCCGCGGGCAAACCATATCCAGATACTTTCAGTGGAATAAGCAGCCGCATTGTGCAGCTCGCCCCCATAGGCCCATTCACACGCGGTGTAACCAGTTTCTTCACGCAGCTCGCGTTTGGCGCAGTCCAGCGTGCTTTCACCAGGGTCGCGTTTGCCGGCGGGAAATTCCAGCAGCACCTTGCCCAGCGGGTATCGGTACTGGCGCACCAGCACCAGGCGGCCGTCGTCCAGCAGGGCCACCACCGCCACAGCACCGGGGTGGCGAATGAACTCACGCGTGGCCAAACTGCCGTCGGGCAGCTTCACGTCGTCGCGGCAAACTTCCAGAAAGCCGCCGCTCAACAAGGTGCTACTGGCTACGCGGTGTTCAACCAGATGCTGGTCTGGCGCAGCGCTCATCACGGGCCCGCAGTTAACTGGCGAGCGCTTTAACAATGGCGTCCCGGCACAGGGCCATCAGGCCGCCCGCAAAAGGCCCAAACAGGAGCACTGCAGCGCCGTTGATGGCCAACAAGGCCGTCACACCTTGACGGCGGTTCAAGTCATGGCTGTGCACCGGCTCTTCAAACCACATCACCTTCACTACCCGCAGGTAGTAGAAAGCCCCCACCAGCGAAAACAGCACCGCCGCCACCGCCAGGCCGATGTACAGCGGCACATTGGTGGTGACCAGGGCCTGGATAACCGCCAGCTTGGCGAAAAACCCCACCATGGGCGGCACACCGGCCAACGAGAACATGAACACGGTCATCACACCCGCAACCCAGGGGCTGCGCCGGGCCAAGCCGGCCAGGTCGCTAATTTCTTCGCTCTCAAAGCCGCGCTGCGACAGGTACATGATGAGGCCGAAAGTGCCCAGTGTGGTCAGCACATAGGCCACCAGATAGAACATGGCCGAGCTGTAGGCATTGCCCGCCGACAGCGTGTTGCCGCTGACCACACCGGCGCTCAGACCCAGCACGATGAACCCCATCTGTGCGATGGTGCTGTAAGCCAGCATGCGCTTCAGGTTGGTTTGCGCCAGCGCCGCCAGGTTGCCCACTGCCAGCGACGCCACCGCCAGCACGATGAACATCTGCTGCCAGTCCACCGCCAGCCCCAGCATGCCTTCCACCAGCAGGCGGATGGTCATGGCAAAGGCCGCGAACTTCGGCGCACCACCAATCAGCAGCGTGACTGAGGTGGGTGCGCCCTGGTAGACGTCGGGCACCCACATGTGGAACGGCGCAGCCCCCAGTTTGAAGGCCAGACCCGCCACCACAAACACCACGCCAAATACCAGCACCTCGCGGTTGATGCGGCCGGTGGCAATGCTTTCGAACACCTTGGGGATGGTCAGCGTGCCGGTGGCGCCGTACATCATGCTCAGGCCGTAGAGCAAAAAGCCGCTGGCCAGGGCACCCAACACAAAGTACTTCATCGCCGCTTCGGTGGCCACGGCATGGTCGCGGCGCAAGGCTGTCAGTGCGTACAGCGACAAACTCATCAACTCCAGGCCCAGGTACATGACCAGGAAGTTGTTGGCCGAACACATCACGGAGATGCCCAGCAGCACAAACAGGCTCAGTGAGTAGAACTCGCCTTTCAGCATGTCACGCGGGGCCAGCGTGTGGCGCGCGTAGGCCAGGCTGGCCATCATGGCCAAGCCCGCAAACAGTGCCAGCAAGTGGCCCATGGGGTCGACCACCACCATGCCATTCATGCCGTAGCCCACCTCGCCACTGGCGTGGCCATTGAAGTGCAGCCAGGTGAAGCCGGCAATGCTGACTTGCGTCAGCCAATAGGTGGTGCGGCGCTCGGCGTCGGTGACAAAAAGGTCGGCCAGCAGCACCACGCAAGCCATCACCAGCAGCCACAGCTCAGGTTGGACGACGGACCAGTTCATCGCTGTCATGTTGTGATCGTGATCAATTGAGCTTGGAGGCGGCCACGTGCTTGAGCAGCTCGGCCACGGACACGTTCATCACATCGGTGAAAGGCTTGGGGTACAGGCCCATCCACAGCACCGCGATGGCCAACACCGCCAGCACCAGGAATTCGCGGCCGTTGATATCGGTCAAGGCCTTGACGTGGTCATTGGCGACATCGCCAAAGTACACACGCTTGACCATCCACAGCGTGTAGGCGGCGCCGAAGACCAGCGTGGTAGACGCCAACGCGGCAATCCAGAAGTTGTATTTCACGGCACCCAGAATGACCATCCATTCGCCCACAAACCCGGCCGTTCCCGGCAAGCCGCAGTTGGCCATCGCAAACAGCACCGCGAAGGCTGAAAAAGTGGGCATGGTGTTGGCCACGCCGCCGTAGCTGCTGATCTCTCGGCTGTGCACACGGTCATACAAAACACCGATGCACAAGAACATGGCGCCCGAAACGAAACCGTGGCTGATCATCTGCACGATGGCACCGGTCATGCCCAGGTCGTTGAAGATGAAAAAGCCCAAGGTGACAAAACCCATGTGCGCGATGGAGCTGTAGGCCACCAGCTTTTTCATGTCTTGCTGCACCAGCGCCACGAGGCCGATGTACAGCACCGCCACCAGGCTGAGCGTGATGATGAACCAGTCGTATTCACGCGCGGCGTCGGGCGCAATGGGCATGCTGAAACGCAAAAAACCATAGGCACCCAGTTTCAGCATGATGGCTGCCAGCACCACCGAGCCGCCAGTGGGCGCTTCCACATGCGCGTCGGGCAGCCAGGTGTGCACGGGCCACATCGGCACCTTGACGGAAAACGCGGCGAAGAAGGCAAAAAACAAGAGCGTTTGCGCGTTCAGCGGCAGCGGCAGCTTGTGCCAGGTGAGGATGTCGAAACTGCCGCCGCTCTTGTAATACAGGTAGACCAGGGCCACCAGCATCAGCAGCGAACCAGCCAGCGTGTAGAGGAAAAACTTAAAAGCCGCGTACACACGCTTGGGGCCACCCCAGACGCCGATGATGATGTACATCGGTATCAGCGTGGCTTCGAAGAACACGTAGAAGAGCATGCCGTCCAGCGCGCAGAACACGCCCACCATCAGGCCGCTGAGGATGAGGAAAGCGCCCATGTACTGCGCCACGCGGTCGGTGATGACCTCCCAGGCCGCGATGACCACGATCACGGTGATGAAGGCCGTGAGCGGCACAAACCACATCGACAGGCCGTCCACACCCAGGTGGTAGTGCAGGTTGAAGCGCTCGATCCATGAGAGCTTTTCGACAAACTGCAGGGCCGCGGTGCTGGTGTTGAAGCCGGTGATCAGCGGCAAGGTCACCAAAAAGGAAGCCAGCGCGCCTGCCAAGGCCAGCGCACGCACCACGCCCGCGTTTTGATCGCGGCCCACCGCGAGCAGCAGCACGCCGAAGGCAATCGGCAGCCAGATCGCGATGCTCAGCAAGCCCATCTTCTGTTCTCTCTTTTTTTGCTTGTGTTCTTGGTGGTCACGGTAGCTGCTTGCGCATTTTCAGCGCGCTGCCGTGCCAAACAGATAGGGCCACAGTTGCCAGGTGAGCAGTGCAAAGATGCCCAGCAACATGACCAGGGCATAGGTGTACAGGCGCCCGGTCTGGAAGCCACGCACCACGGCGCCCAGGCTACCCACGGCATGGGCAGAGCCATTGATGGCGCCGTCGATCAAGGCTTCATCACCCGCCTTCCACAGGCCGCGGCCCAACCAGCGCGACCCTGCCGCCAGCACATGTTCATTGAACCAGTCGAGGTAGTACTTGTTTTCCAGCACCTTCACCAGCGGGCTGAGTACACGGCCTATGGCTTGCGGAATGCCAGGCTGCTTCAAGTAAAACCACCAAGCCGTCAACACCCCTGCCAGTGCCAGCCAGAAGGGCAGTGTTTGCAGGCCATGCAGCGCCATCGCGGCGGCACCGTGGAAACCTTCGGCCAGCATCCTCATGGCCGGGTGTTTGCTGCTGTCTACGAAGAGGGCATCTTTGAAAAAGTCGCCGAAAAGCATGGGCTGTATGGCCAGGAAGCCGATGACCACCGAAGGGATGGCCAGCAAGATGAGTGGCGCTGTCACCACCCAGGGCGATTCGTGTGGGGTGTGGTCGTGGTGCTCTTCACCGTGGTCGTGGCTGTGGTCGTCTTCGGGAGGAAAGGGCTTGTGGTGAAAGCGCTCCTTGCCGTGGAAGACCAGAAAGTACATGCGAAACGAATAAAAGGCGGTGACGAAAACACCGGCGTATACCGCAAACATTGCAAAGCCGGCGCCCGGCAGGCTGCTGTGGTGCGATGCGATCAGGATGCTGTCCTTGCTGTAGAAGCCGGCAAACAGTGGTGTGCCAATCAGCGCCAGGCTGCCCAGCAGCGACGTGATCCAGGTCAGGGG
>JANNMQ010000533.1:0-1728 GCA_031398045.1 Rubrivivax sp. | reverse complement strand
GCACGACCAGACATCGGCTACTTGCTGGTCTCCCAGACTTCCAAAACGCCGCCACTGATGGCGTAGCCCACTCGACGGCGACAACCGCTGCATCGAATCTCGCCCGCGCGCATGATGGCAGCTTCGATAGGCAGCTTCACTGGCACGACACGTAGCGCTCTGTATGACGCCTTGCGATACCTGCCTGTCTGAGGCTAGTGGCCGCCGCATTGGGCTGCGTTGGCCACCGTAGAGCATTTGGACGAAGCGATTGCAACGCCAGCAGGCGGCAGCGGCCCCACTCCACGGGTGAATGTATTCGTGCATGAGGCGCACGGTAGTGCCTGGGTAGCTCACACCATGAGCTATCCGTGTGCGAAGCTGTCGCGATGCAAACGATTGAGCTTCACAGATGGTTGGTGACCTGCCCAGACACCGGCCGGGTGTACCGCACCAGGCACGCGATGACTGCGGCCGATGCGCAGGCCGTTGACACGCTGGCCCAGCCCGTGCCCGGAACCTGTGAACGTCGACTTGTGCCCGATGGGCCAAGCGAACACGCGTTGACCAGCGCTTGGCGCGGCACCGTTGACAAGAAGTGACGCAACCTCGGCGGATCAGGTTCCGCCATCAATAAATAGTGAAAAAAGCAGCAGAACCCCTGCCAACCCATCATCCGACCCATCATCAAAGACTGGAATCTGTCCGACGGATATGCTGGGCGCGGCGGGTTCTACTGCCGCAAGTGCACGCGGGTGACCATGCACCGCCAGACCGGGCTTGGTGGCCTGCCGTTGGCGCTCCGCTTCAGCGAGGGGTCAAGCAGCACCGCGCGTCGGTGGCCGAATGCGTGACCCACAAGGGCTTGCGACAGCCGGTTGCTCGACATTGGTTCAGTCGGGATCAGCAGACATAAAAATGGGCTGACGCTCTGAGGTGTCAGCCCCTTGCCCTAGCAAGCGACTGATTAGAAGCAGCAGGCCAGCATTTGCAGGCAACACTCTAAGTTACCGCAGCAGCTATTCGCTGCCAAGGCCGCTGCAGAGCTCGACAGCAGCCCAAACGCCACCGTGATCTTGAGGAATTTCGATCTCATTGAATTGGTCCTTTGAAAACTAGAAGCGGAGTCAAATCGACTCGGTTCCTAGTCGGGTGGACGCCAAATTTCTTTCAAAGGATCAACGAAAGACCGATGCGTCCAAGGTTGCACCGTCTGCCGGGCCGCAACCGCAGGGGATGAGTAAGTGTGGCAAAACCCCTTGGTAGACGTAGTCCGGTGAACCTTTCACTCGAAGCGAACGAGCTGCCGCTTTGGCCCACGTCAGCGGGTCTGCGCTTGAACGGGCGGCCCTGCGGCCATCCGCATCCGGCGGCCCCGGCGGTCGGCGTGGCGGACGTTGCGGGAGCGCAATCGAACAGCCCGCCGAGATGGAAGCCCCAGCTCACGAAGTAGCCGCACTCCAACGCGGTGTCGGCAGCATTCGCGCACCTCACTGGGCACTGACGAAGTGACGCCTGAGGTGGGCCTCGAACCTCGCTGTCGCTGTATGTTTGGCCGCGGCCAGCCGACTTTCCTGGGAGGGTATCGGCTTCTGGGCTTCGCACGCCGCGCGACTCGGCTGGCTGCACCGGTGCAGCGGGGGGGGGACGACGGCTTCGCGCCGGTCCAACGGTCCCGCGAGTGAGCAAACCCATGACCCAAACCCAACCTCAGGAGGCCATCGTGACCACCAGACGCAGCTTCATTCA
>JANNMQ010000145.1:0-4751 GCA_031398045.1 Rubrivivax sp. | reverse complement strand
GCGCACGCCGAGGGCCACGGTGCGCTGGTGGAAGTGCGGGCACTGTTTGCCAGCGGTGGCGCCCGCATCGAAGACCCGGTCACCGGCAGCCTGAATGCCAGCCTGGCGCAATGGCTCATCGGCAGCGGCTTTGCGCCCCGCCACTACCGAGCATCACAAGGCCACGCGCTGCAGCGTGCCGGTGTGGTGCATGTGCAGCAAGATGGCGACACCATTTGGGTGGGTGGTGACGTGGTGATGTGCATCGACGGCCAGGTTGATCTGGGGTGAGCGCTTGAGCAAGCTGCACCCGGAAGCCACGGACCCAAGCCCCGGCATTGCACCCAGCCTGGCGCTGGACCATCTGGTGGTGGCCGCAGCCAGCCTGGCGCAGGGTGTGGACTGGTGCCAAGACGCCCTGGGCGTGACCCCCGGCCCCGGCGGCAACCACGCGCTGATGGGCACCCACAACCGCCTGCTCAGCCTGGCCACGCCCAGCTTCCCGCTGGCTTACCTGGAAATCATCGCCATCAACCCCGCGGCACCGGGCCCTGCAGACGGCCGCCAGCGCTGGTTTGGGCTGGACGAACCGGCGCTGCAGGCGCGACTGGCCCGCAACGGGCCAGAACTGGTGCATTGGGTGGCGCGCAGTACGGCGCTGGACCTGCACCGCGCGGGCCTTGTCGCGCTGGGCCTGCAAGTGGGTGTACCCGTGGCCGCCAGCCGGCCCACGCCCAGCGGGTTGCTGCAATGGCAGATGGTGTTGCGGCCCGACGGCACGCTGCTGCACGGAGGTGCACTGCCCACCTTGATTCAGTGGCAAGGGCCCCATCCGGCGCAGTCCATGCCGTCCAGCGGGCTGACACTGCAGGGCCTGCAACTGGGTGGTGCCCTGCCAGCAGGTGTGCGCCCACTGTTGCAGCTGGCCGCGCTGCGCTTCACCAACGAACCCGGCAGCCCTGCGCTGGTCGCCCGCCTGCAAACCCCACGGGGCCCACAACAGCTGACTTCACACCCATGACCGAAGAACTGTTCCGCGAAGACGCCACCTTGCTGCAATGCACAGCCACCGTGCTGGCCGTGGACGATGGGGGCCTGGTGCTGGACCGCACCGTGTTTTATCCCCAAGGTGGCGGCCAGGCCGGTGACACCGGCATGCTGGCCTGCAGCAACGGGCCGACGCTGGCCATCACCGACACCCGCAAACATCCGCAGCGAGCGGGTGCCATCCTGCACGTCACAGCGCCTGGCGCCGATGTGTCGGCTTTCAGCCCCGGCACAGCCGTGACGGCGCAGATCAACGCAGAGCGGCGCCTGGCGCACCGGCGCTTTCACACCGCCACCCACCTGCTCTGTGCACTGGTGCCACACCCGGTGGACGGCTGCAGCATCACGGCCACCTATGCGCGGCTGGACTTCCACATGAACGAGCCGCTGGACAAAGAAGCGCTGACAGCCGGCATCAGCCGCCTGGTGGCCGCAGCGCATGCGGTGCGCCACCGATGGATCAGCGAAGCTGAGCTGGACGCCAACCCGGGCCTGGTGCGCAGCATGAGCGTGCAACCGCCGCGCTCAGCCGATGGGCAGGGCCGCATCCGCGTGCTGGAAATCGACGGTGTGGACCTGCAACCCTGCGGCGGCACCCACGTGGGCAACACCGCAGAAGTGGGCGCCGTGGTGGTCACCAAGATCGAGAAAAAAAGCGCCATGACGCGCCGCGTGGTGCTGGGTTTTGCCAGCCCCGCGCTGAAGGCTGATTGAGAGCCTCACGCGCCACAGCCGTGTAAAAGCAGCAGCGTTCCGCCACGCGCACGCCCAGGTTGGGCTGAGCAGCGCAGGCCCGAAATGGGTGTGCGCAGCCGAAAGACCGCTGCCTTTACGGATTGCGGAAGTTGTCGTGGCAGTCTTTGCAGGCGCCGGCGGCGGCGCCGAAGGCCACTTTCAACTGGTCCAGATTGTTGTTCTTGGCCACCACGGCCAGCTTGGCCACTTCGTCCTGCATCTTTTTCGCCGCAGCGTCAAACTTGGCACGCTCGGTCCAGACGTTGGCCTTGGGCTGGCCCTTTTCACTGCCGCCCGTGCCTTCAACGAAGCCGGCATACGGCAACTTGGACATGTCGGCCACCACCTCGGCGTTAGCCGCTGCGGCTGCGCCGTCAAAGGGTGCGCGGCCACTGGCCATGGCACCGATGCGACCGAAGTGCGCGGCCATCACCGTGAAAGCCGCCTTGCGGTACTTCACAGCATCTTCGGGTTTCTGAAACTGCGCTGCGGCGGGCAAGGCGCTCAACAGACCACAAACGCCTGCACAAACGGCGGCAACTTTCATTCGCAACATCGGTTTGACTCCTGGGGGGGGGAAATGGGGGGGTGCGCATGGCTTGGGCAACTTGCAAGCCTCTGCTTTGGCAAATTATTCCAGACCCGTTGCCGTTTACGAAACGCGGGCCCGAGTCATTCCGAACTCAGGGAATGCCCTGGTTTTTGCTTCAACCCCTGCCAGCGGCGCTGCCAATCGCGGTATGGTTATGGGCAATGACCGACACAAAAAAAACCGAAACCCGGGTGTGGGACCTGCCCACCCGCCTGTTCCACTGGGCTCTGGCGGTTTCGGTCGTGGCGCTGGTGGTGACGGCCAAAGTCGGCGGCAACGCCATGGTCTGGCACATGCGGCTGGGCCAGCTGGTGCTGGGCTTGCTGGTGTTCCGGCTGCTGTGGGGCTTTGTGGGCGGGCGCTGGTCGCGTTTTGCCAGTTTCATCTATGCCCCGCGCACCGTGCTGCGCTATTTGCGTGGCCAAGCGCGCGCTGACGAACACCTGGACGTGGGCCACAGCCCGCTGGGCAGTTTTTCTGTTTTTGCCGTGCTCGGCCTATTGGCGGTGCAGGTGGGCACAGGCTTGGTCGCCGATGACGAAATTGCCAACATCGGCCCCTTGAACAGGCTGGTGAGCACCGAAACCGGCTTGCTGGCCACCAGCTGGCACAAGAGCTGGGGGCAATGGATCATCCTGGCCCTGGTGGCTTTGCATGTGGTGGCCATCGTCATCTACCAGATGCGTAAAAAAGACCTGCTGCGCCCGATGCTGGTGGGCGACCGTATGTTGCCCACAGGCACCCCGGCCAGTGCCGATGGTGTGCGCCAGCGCTTGCTGGCACTGGTGCTGGCGCTGGCCAGTGGCGCCTGTGTGGCCTGGGTAGCCCGCTTGGGTGCTTGACCGGCATGAGCAGCCACTGGCCATCACCACTGGCCATCACCACTTGCCAAGGTGCCTGACACAACGTGACCCTTGCCCGCCCCGCCCGCAGCGAACCCGAGCCCGCGCACATTGAGCTGCGGCAGGCGCACACGGCCGCCGACTTGCTGGCCGTGCGCGAGCTGTTTGCCGAATACGCAAAGTCACTCAGCATCGACCTGTGTTTCCAGAATTTCGCAGCCGAACTGGCGGGCCTGCCCGGCGACTACGCACCACCCGCCGGCGCCCTGCTGCTGGCCCTGGTGAATGGCCAGCCCGCCGGTTGTGTGGCCATGCGCGCGCTGCCCGATTCAGACCACACCAACGCCTGCGAAATGAAGCGCCTGTATGTGCGCCCGGCGCACCGCCTTTACGGACTGGGCCGCCAGTTGACGCAATGTTTGATGGACCTGGCCACGCAGGCAGGGCACTCCTGCATGCTGCTGGATACGCTGGACGACATGGAAGCGGCGCGCGGCCTCTATGCGTCACTGGGTTTCTGTGAAGTGCCACCCTACTACTTCAACCCCATCCCGGGTGCGCACTACCTGAAGGTGGTGCTGGGTGCACCTGGTGCGCAGTGGTAGCCTGATCTTTCATCATCCGGGCCCGCCCTGCCCGGCCTACCTTCAGCAGCACCACTCCACCTCATGAACCAACCGATACCGATCGAACTGCGTTGCGGCGACTTGCGCCTGGCCCTGCGTGCTGACTTGGGCGGCGCCATTGCAGGCTTGTGGCGGGGTGACCTGCCCGTGTTGCGCAGCACCGAGGCGGCTGCGCTGGAAAGCTCGCGCCTGTCAGCTTGTTATCCGCTGGCGCCGTATTCCAACCGCCTGGGGTACCGGCGCTTTCGCTGGCTGGGGCAAGACCACACGACGCAGCCCAACTTCGACGACAACCCCCATTCGGTACACGGGGTGGCCTGGCAAAGGCCGTGGAACGTGGTGGGGAAAAACGGCGACCACGGCGGCAGTGCTGGTTCGGCGCAGGCCGAGCTGGCCTACACCCATGCCGCCGACCGCCACTGGCCTTTCAGCTTCAGCCTGCGCCAACGCTTTGTGCTCACACCCGACGCACTGGAAGTGCACCTGGCCTTCACCAACACCGCTGCACAGGCACAGCCGGTGGGCTTGGGCTGGAGCATGTCGGTCTCCCCCGCCACTGGGAGGACGACGAGATCGCTTTCGCATGCCAGGTCGCCGGAAAAATTGCCCTTGCGATTTCGAATCGTGCGGCACGGCAGGCCGAACAGGCCATGAACACCAGCGAACTGCGCTTTCGCACGATCTTCGAGCAGGCGCCCGTGGGCATCTCGGAGTCTTCCACCAGCGGGCGGTATCTGAACGTCAACGAACGCCTGTGCCAGATCACCGGTTATTCCGCGCCGGAGCTGCTGTCCATGACGTTCCGCGACACCACCCACCCGCAGGACCTCGAACGCGACGAGCTCAAGCTGGCGGAGTTGCTGTCCGGACAGGCCACGTACTACTCGGCCGAGAAGCGCTACGTCCAGAAGTCTGGCAACACCGTGTGGG
>JANNMQ010000140.1:0-2445 GCA_031398045.1 Rubrivivax sp. | reverse complement strand
CTTTTGGTGACCTGGCCACGCTGTTGCCTGCGTTGCAGGCGCGGGTCGACGCCTTTTGTCTGCAGCAGACTGCGCCCACCCAGCAGGGCGGCGACACACCCTTGCGGGTGCTGAAGGCCTTGGGCCGCATGGCAGCTGCTGAGGCCACGCTGCACTGCAGCGCCGGCTGGCCCGCACTGCACGCTGGGCTGGCCACGGCCGGTTTTGAAACGCTGCCAGCCACTGACGATCGCCCCCACAGCACGCGGGCCGTCTACCGGCCCCATTGGTCAGCCCCTGCCCTGCCCGCGCATCGGCATGCACCGCCCACCCCCAGCCCGCGCACTGCCGTGGTGGTGGGCGCCGGGCTGGCCGGTGCAGCCACGGCGCGTGCGCTGGCCCTGCAGGGCTTGCAAGTGACAGTGCTGGAGGCGCGCGCTGAAGCCGCCAGCATGGGCTCGGGCAACCTTGCAGGTTTGTTCCATGGCACCGTGAACGGTGACGACGGCCGCCATGCGCGGCTGCACCGGGCCGCTGCGCTGTGGGCTGCAAACACCTACACCGCAGCCATCCACGCGGGTGTGCCGGGCCAGCAGTCAGGGCTGCTGCGGCTGGAACAGCGGCCCGGTGGCCTGCAGGGCATGCAGGCCCTTGTGCAGCGCCAGGGCTGGCCTGCAGATTATGTGCAAGCGCTACCGGCCGATGCCGCATCGCGCCTGGCCGGTGTGGCCCTGGTGCTGCCGGCCTGGTTCTACCCGGGTGGGGGCTGGATCAGCCCGCCGCGCTGGGTGCACGCTGCATTGGCAACACCCGGCGTTCTGTGCAGGCTGAACAGCGCTGTGCATGCCGTGCGGCGCGCAGGCACTGGCTGGCAAGCCTTGGCTGCAGACGGCCAACCACTGGCCGAAGGCGACGTGATGGTGCTGGCCCACACACAGTCGGCAGCGGCTTTGCTGCAGCGCATGGGCCACGCAACCTGGCCCCTGGTGCACACGCGGGGCCAGGTCACCTGGCTGCCGGGTGTACCCGGCCCCAGGCCTGGGGTGGCGCTGCGCCTGCCCATCGCTGGCGACGGCTACGCGGTGCCTTTGTCAGCCGGCAGCGCCAGCAGCTCAAGACCGGATTGGGCCACCGGGCTGCTCTGTGGCGCCACCAGCATGGTGGTGGACGAGCCCCCGGTCGATGAATTGCCGGCCATAAACACCGATGAACACCTGCTCAACCTAGAGCGCGTGCAGCGCTTGATCGGCCTGGAACCCACGGGCTGCACCGATGCATGGCAAGGGCGGGCCGCCTGGCGCTTGAACACCCGCGACCGCTTGCCCATCGCAGGCGCTGTGCCCTTGCTGCAATGGCCTGCGGGTCAGCGCCAGGACCAGGTGCGCCTGCTGCCTCGCGAAGCCGGCTTGTTTGTGTTGACGGCGCTGGGCGCCCGTGGCTTGACGCTGGCGCCGCTGCTGGCGCAACTGGTGGCCGCACAAGCATGTGGCGCACCCTGGCCGCTGGAGCAAGACCTGGCCGACGCGGTGGACCCGGCCCGTTGGCGCGTTCGTGCGGCCCGGGTTCAGCAGGGCTGAAGCTGCTTCGTGGTGCTGGCGGTTTGCTGGGGCGTGCCGTTCAGTGCCCTGCGGCCGCCCTGAGTCAACGGCGTTGCGCGTGAACGGCGCATGAAAGGTTGGGGGTCAGGCCGTGCCCGGAGAGGTGGGCTGTTCAGGCCCATCGGCGTCTTCAGGCTCGTCAGGCAAGGGCGCCAGACCTGCGGCCTTGCGCGCCGCCTTTTCCCGGTCTTTCTCTTCTTTCTTCTTCTTCTTGACCAGCTCGCGTTGGCGTTTTTCGAAAGAGTAGTTAGGTTTGGCCAAGACGAAGTCCTTGTGCGGAGTGAGGGGCGGGGCGTGCGCGGTGGGCGCAACGTTGCCGTGCAGCCCTGATTAGAACACCAGCCTGGGGCCGCCCAGCCGCCTAGAAGGTCAGTCGCTGAACGCCCTGGGGCGTGCCGAGCAAACAGACACGGGCGCGGTGGCGCGCGAAGATGCCCACGGTGACCACGCCCGGCCATTGGTTGATTTCAGTTTCCAGCGCCAAAGGGTCGCTGATGCGCAGGCCGCGCACATCCACTATCGGGTGGCCGTTGTCGGTCAAAACAGCCGCGCGCAGTGCCGCCACGCCACCCAGCGCGGCAAAGCGGCGCGAAACCTGGGGTACGGCCATGGCAATCACTTCCACCGGCAGTGCAAAGTGGCCCAGCACGTCGACCCGTTTGGATTCGTCAGCGATGCAGACAAACTGCTGCGCCAGATCGGCCACGATCTTCTCGCGTGTCAACGCGGCGCCGCCGCCCTTGATCATGCAACCCTGGCCGTCAATCTCGTCAGCACCGTCCACATACACCGGCAAGGACTGCACCTGACCGGCGTCCACCACCGTGATGCCATGGCGCTGCAAGCGCTGGGTGCTGGCGTCGGAGCT
>JANNMQ010000523.1:0-5773 GCA_031398045.1 Rubrivivax sp. | reverse complement strand
GCTGTCACCTACAACCCCACACTGCTGCCCAAGGGCGTTGAAGCTTCAGCCGACCCCATGCTGCTGGCGCGCGCAGCACCTTACGCGGTGGGCTTGGGGCGACGGTTGGTCGAAGGGGCCAAGCAGTAAGGTGCAGGGTGTTTGTGGGGGGGCACTAACCCCACCAATTTGAAGTTAGGCATTCAAGCGGGGCTGGTGGTGCCGGTGGCCGCAGGACGCCAGCCCTACTTGGTGCCGAACAGCCGATCGCCCGCATCGCCCAGCCCCGGCACGATGTAGCCGTGGCTGTTCAGTTCACGGTCGATGGCCGCTGTGTAGATGGGCACATCGGGGTGGTGTTTTTGCATTTGCGCAATGCCCTCGGGCGCCGATACCAGACTCACGAAGCGAATGCTGCGCGGTGCGGTTTCTTTCAGCCGGTCCACCGCCGCCACGGCCGAATTGCCGGTGGCCAGCATCGGGTCCAGCAGGATCGCGTCGCGCTCGTGCATGTCGTGCGGCATCTTGAAGTAGTACTCCACCGCCACCAGGGTTTTGGGATCGCGGTACAGGCCCACGTGGCCCACACGTGCGCCGGGCACCACATTCAGCATGCCATCCAGAAAGCCATTGCCCGCGCGCAAGATGCTGACAAACACCGTCTTCTTGCCGTCGATCACCGGCGCCATCATCTTTTCAAGCGGCGTTTCTATCTCGATCAATTGCGTGGGCATGTCACGCGTCACTTCATAGGCCATCAGCATGCTGATCTCGTTCATCAGCGTGCGAAAGCTGCTGGTGCTGCGGTCTTTCTGGCGCATCAGCGTCAGCTTGTGTTGAATCAGCGGGTGGGTGATGTGGTGCACGGGCGCGGTCATCGGTGTCCTCGGGGTGGTGTGGTTTGCTGTCAGAACACGGTGCCATCGCTGGCAATCACCAGAGGCGGTGCGCCGCCCCGCAGTTCCTGGGCCCACAGCCGGCCGGTGGCCCAAGTGCCACCTTCCAGCACACAGGCCAGTGGCATTTGTTCATCGCTGCGGCCCAGGCGGGTGCGCACCAGTGGCGCCAGTTCGTCCAGCAGGCTCACGGTCAGCGCGCGCCATTCGATGATGAAGTCGTCGCTGACCTGCCAGCTCTTGGCCAGGCTGGCTGCGCTGCGCGGTTTGATGACCTCGCCGTCGATGAACAAGCCGCCGTTGCGGTATTCAGGCAGGCCGGTCAGGCTGTCCAGCGCCGTCACCTGCACGCCGGCCCATGCCAAAGGTTCCAGCAGCGAATAGGCCCGCCACTGGCTCAGCTTGTGGAAAGGCACCCAGCCGTCGGTGGTGCCGTGGCGGCCGGCCATCGGGTCTTCACCGCCCGCCCAGCGGTGTGGCCACACATCGCCCAGTGGCACGCCGTGCAGCACGCTGCCGGTCAGCCAGATGGGTGAAAAGATGTCCAGCAGCTTGCGCAGCACTTGGGCAGCGCTGATCTCGGTGCGCGGGGTGGCGCCGGTTGCAGCGCCCGTCAACAGATCAAACAAAGCCGACGGTCGGGGCTGCACGTCCACCACACCGGCCTGCGCCTGCAACGCTTGGCCCAGCCGCCGCAGCAGTGCGGCGCGGCCTTCCAGGCCCACCAGCGGGTTGTGGGTGCCGGCCTGGAAGATGCGCGCCAAGGCTGCCGCATCCAGCTGCTGCAGCACGCTGGCGTCTACCCGCAATGGGTCGGCGGGCAGGGCTGAAAAGTCACCCCGCACAAAGGCACGGAAGCTGGCCACGCCCAGGCCTTCAGAGCGGCTGAAACGCTGGCCGCTTTCGGCTTCGTCAAAGTGCCACTGCGGCCCGGCGCCAGCGTCCAGCAGCACGCTGATGACGGTGAGGTCGATGCGCGCATGCGCCTGCTCAACCGCGCTGCGACCGGCCAACAGCGTGTCAAGCTCCGCCTTGCGGCCCACGCCACCCACTTCAAAGTGGCGCCAGCGGCTGTGGTACGGAACTACCAGCGTCGGGTAGGCGGCGCGGGTGACGGCTTCCACGCGCTGCGCCACCGGTGCCAAGCGGCTGCGGTCGATGGTGAAGTGCGACGAGCGCCCTTCGCTGACGGCGCGCGTGATGGCCGCGCAGCGTTCACGGATGGTGGCCGGGTTGCGCAGCACGCTGGCTGCATCGGGCCCATGGCGTGGTGCGTCGGCCATGCTGGTGGCTGTGGGCTTATTCAAGTCCACGCCCCTTGGTGGTGGCCAGCTCGGCAACGCTGGGCACCGCGCCTTCGGTGAAGTAGCCAGCGGCTATCTTGGCGTCCATTTCCACCTTCGCGTCGGCCGGTATCAGCGCGTGCGGAATGGGCACCCGTTCACCCACCTTGATGCCGCTGCCGGTGATGGCGTCGAACTTGTCATTGCTCATGCTCACCAGGCGGTGGATTTTCTGGATGCCCAGCCAGTGCAGCACGTCGGGCATCAATTCCTGAAAACGCATGTCCTGCACACCCGCCACACATTCGGTGCGCAAAAAGTACTTGTCGGCGCTGTCGCCGCCCAGCTGTCGCTTGCGTGCGTTGTAGACCAGGAACTTGGTCACTTCCCCCAGCGCGCGGCCTTCTTTGCGGCTGTAGGCAATCAGGCCCACGCCGCCGGCCTGGGCGCCCCGGATGCATTCTTCGATGGCGTGGGTGAGGTAGGGGCGGCAGGTGCAGATGTCTGAGCCAAACACGTCGCTGCCGTTGCATTCATCGTGCACGCGCGCGGTCAACGTCACGTGCGGGTCGGCCAGGTGGCGGATGTCACCAAACACGTACAAGGTCTGCCCGCCGATGGGCGGCAGAAACACTTCCAGGTCGCTGCGCGTGACCAGTTCGGGGTACATGCCGCCGGTTTCTTCAAACAAGGCCCGGCGCAGGTCGGACTCACTGACCTTGAAGCGCTTGGCCACGCCAGGCAGCCACCACACAGGTTCAACTGCCACTTTGGTGACCGTGGCCGAGGCATCTTCAAGCAGCACCTTGCCGTCCACCTGCAGGCGCTGGAAGGCCAGCGCCTGCTTGATTTCCGGCAGGTGGATGTGCGCCTTGGTGACAGCGATGGTGGGCCTGATGTCGTAGCCCAACGCCAGCTGGTCGGCAAACACACTTTGCACGCTCGCGCCCCAGGGGTCGATGGAAACCATCTTGGATGCATCGGCCCATTGCGGGTAGGGGCCGATCAGGTCGGTGGGTGCGGTGTTCGTCAGGTCGGCGCGGTGGCCCCTGGTCAGATTGCCAGCGGCCACGGCCAATGCACGGTACACGCCGTAGCTGCCGCTGTGGGTGCCGATCACATTGCGTTGGCTGCGGTTGGCGGTGGTGCCCACCACCGGGCCGCGTTCGGCCGCCGTGGCCGCACCCCAGCGCAAC
Source organism: Rubrivivax sp. (assembly GCA_031398045.1). GTDB lineage: Bacteria > Pseudomonadota > Gammaproteobacteria > Burkholderiales > Burkholderiaceae_C > Rubrivivax. The sequence goes on along the minus strand of JANNMQ010000523.1, from coordinate 2,419 downwards.
GCCGGCGCACCCACAGCGCCCTGCTGTCCTGGGTGCGAAGTCAGACGAATGTGTTTGTGTGCGTGGGCGGTGGAGGCAGGGGTCGTGCTTGGTTCAGATGCCATGGGCGAGGCCTTGGAAAGTGAGGTGGGCCTGGGGCTGCCCACACAGGCGGTTGAGGATACGCCGCCAGCGCTGCAAATGCCCGTGTTGGACTGCGCGCGTCGTGGCCAAGCTGACGGTCCGGCCGATTTGAGGGCCCGCTCAACGTGGACAACGTCGTTGGGATTCCCCCTGAATCAAGCCCTGAAGTGGCAACAAACGTTACCGAACTTCAGTAGTTAACGGCTCACGCGCCCTTGAAGGCGGCCGTTGGATGCTGTGTCGGGTTAGCCTTTGCGCAGTGAAAAATAACCTTTTGACGGGCGTGCAGAAAAAGCTGCAGCTGTGGGCTGGCCGCCCGGGCCACGACGCGACCCCATGGGCCGATACCGTGGTGTCGCCGCGTGAAGCTGACGGTACGGCCCAGAGCACCAACGACCCAGCGGCAGACTCTCAATACCTCACCGGATTTGACTCGCAGTTTGTTGACGACCCGGCGCTGGTGGAAAACACCGCCCTAACAAGGGAAGTGGATGTTCAACCGGGGCGGACTGACGCCGCTTCAGCGACTGCGCCGGGCCGTGCAGCGTTAGAGCAGGCAGCGCCCGTTCTTGCAGAGCCATGGGCTGCTGAGCCCATCCTGCCTGCGTCGACGCCTGGCGATGGGTCAGCCGGCGCAAGCCACACCCGGCCGCGGCCTGCAGCCGATGCGGCAGCGAAGGCACCTGCCGCGCAGGCGCAAATCGGTCGTTTTGCAGTCAAGAAACGCTTGGCGGCGGGCTCGCTGGGCCCCGTGTATGAAGCCTGGGACTCTGTGCAGCAGTGCCCGGTGGTTGTCAGGACCGTGCAGATCCCGCTCGGGCCCGATCTCAGGGCCTTGTTGGATGACAGGGCTGCAGCCGTCGTCAAGTCCAAGTTGGAGCAGCGTGTTTTGAGCAGGGCTCGCGCCATGCTGACCCTGCGTCACGCCAACATTGCAACGGTGGTGGATGTGGGCACTTCAGCCCAGGGTGTGTACATCGCCGCCGAGCAGCACAAAGGGCGTGACATGCGCGAGTTGCTGGCACGGGGCTGGAACCCGCGTCCGTCGGTGGCGGCGTTGGTGATGCGCCGCGTGGCCGAGGGTCTGGCTTGTGCACACGCCAAAGGGGTTGGGCACGGCGACATCAACCCAGCCAACATTGTCCTTGACGACCAGGCACAGCCCAAGCTGCTGAACTTTGGCATCGCCCAGTTGGGTCGCGGCCTGGGCCTGCACCAGGCTGAAACGTCGCCTGGCGTCTTGCGTTACCTGGCGCCAGAACAGCTGCTGGACGGCACGGCCGACGCGCGCACCGACGTGCGCGCCGTGGGGGTGGTGCTGTATGAATTGCTGGCCATGGTGCCCGCTTTTGGCGGCAAAACCGCGGCAGAGGTTGCGCGCGCCGTGGTGGCCAATCGCCCCACGCCCGTACACGACATGCGCACCAACAGCTCGCGGTCGTTGGCAGATATCGCGGTACGCGCCATGGCCACCGATCCCGGCCATCGTTATGACAGCGCCGATGATCTGGTTAAAGCCCTGGCTTTGTGGAGCGATCGACACGCTGCGCGCAAGGCCCGCCCGGCGAACAACGGGCGCACAGGGACTTTTGGCTACCAGCCGGGTCGCCACCGCAAAAGCGTCAAGGCCCTGAAGTGGGCGTTTGGCGCTGCACTGGGCGGCACCGCGCTGTTGTGGCTGTTGATGCCGATTCTGCGCAACGGGGTCGGTCCGCTGGTCGATGGGGTGGCAGCCCGGTTTTCGAGCCAGGGGCCTGGTCAGGCGCTGGCAGCGCCACCAACGTCGCTGAATCCAGCCGACAAGGCCGATGCGCCGTCGGCTGCCGCCATCGAACCACCTGAAGCCGCTGATGCCGGCCAGCGCATGGGCAGCGTTTTGCTGGAAGTGAGCCCGGCCGCGCAGGTTTCTGTCAACGGGGTGTTGACCGGCACCACGCCACCGCTGACCCGGTTGAAGCTGCCAGAGGGCAATCAATCCCTTGTGCTGCGCAGTGAGGGTTTTGACCCTTACTACATCTCGGTCCAGGTGCGCCATGGCCAGGCCGTCGAACTTCGTCACCGGTTTACGAGGTAACCACGCTGCTGCGCAGAGTAGCCGCAAGCTGCAGCCTGCAGTCTCCGGTGGTGCACGGCAAGGCCATGCCTTGCTGGTGCGAGATGGTGTGTCTGCGGGTTTTGTACTCAGCACCTTGCATTCCACCAAGGCATGGGTCATGACGAGGCTGTGCGCCCTGTGCGGGCGGGCTACGCAGGGGGCCTTGGCGCACCCAACAGGGGCCGCTTGGGCACTGCAAAC
>JANNMQ010000024.1:0-6500 GCA_031398045.1 Rubrivivax sp. | reverse complement strand
ACCGGCGCGGCTTTGGTGTCGATGCACATCACGCATGGCAACCTGCGTGGCTTGACGCTGCACCTGCGCCCCTCGGCGCCCAACCACGCCGGCCAGCCGGCATTGCTGGAAGTGGTGATCACCAACCCCGGGCGCGAGCGTTACGGCCTGATGTTGATGTTTGAAGACCGCAGCCGCCATGGCAAGGCCAGCGCCTGGTGCGACGCCACGGCCGGCGGCCAGGCACGCGCCATGCTCAGCTTCGTGCCGCCGCAGCGCGGCTGGCACGAAACCCCCACGCTGGTGCTGGCCACCGTGTTTCCTCTCGGCCTGTTCCGCGCTTGGACCATCTGGCGCCCGGCCGCGCGGGTGTTGGCCTGGCCAAAGGCTGAAAACCCCATGCCCGCCTTGCCCGCTTCGGCCAGCCGCTCGGGTGACGAGCGCGACGCGCGCCGCGGCGCCGGCAGCGAACTGGACGGCGTGCGCCCCTGGCGCCGCGGCGACAGCATGCGCCAGGTGGCGTGGAAGAAGGTGGCACGCAGCGGTGAACTGGTGAGCCGCGAAACCGCCGGCACCGCCAGCCGCGAGCTGTGGCTGGACTGGTCCGACACCCCCGGGGCCGATGTTGAACAGCGGCTGTCGCGCCTGGCCGCCTGGGTGCTGGCCGCCGACCGCGAAGGCCTGGACACGGGCCTGCGCCTGCCCCGGGCCACCTTGGCGCTGGGCCAGGGCGACGCCCACCGGGTGGCTGCGTTGGGCGCGCTGGCCGAGTTTTCCTGAACGGAGCAGTTGTTGGCCGGCACCACAGCCCCTACCACCGCAACGCGGGCCCTTGCACCGGCTGCATCAGCGGGTGCACGGCGCCCCCTGGCCACGCTGAGCGAGCGCCTGGCCCACCTGCCGCGCGACACCCGCGACACGCTGTTTCAGCTGGCCGTCATCGCCTGGACCATCACACCGCATCTGCTGCACCTGCCGCTGTGGTGTGGGCCCATGGCCGCGGTGCTGCTGCTGTGGCGCGCCCACCTGGCACTGCGCTCGGGCGCCTTGCCCAGCCGCTGGACGGTGACGGCGGTGCTGGTGCTGGCCAGCGCGCTGACGCTGTGGGGCGAACGCACGCTGCTCGGCAAAGAAGCCGGCATCACACTGCTGGTGGTGCTGATGTCGTTGAAGACACTGGAACTGCGCGCCAAGCGCGACGCGCTGGTGGTGTTTTTCCTCGGCTTCTTTCTCGTGCTGACGCAGTTTCTGTACTCGCAGTCGCTGGGCACCGGCCTGTGGCTGCTGCTGGCGGTGTGGGGCCTGCTGACGGCGCTGGTGCTGGCCCACATGCCGGTGGGCCGGCCGCCGCTGCTGCGTGCAGCCGGCATTGCGGCGCGCACGGCAGGCTTGGGCCTGCCGTTGATGGTGATGCTGTTTGTGCTGTTCCCGCGCATGGGTCCGCTGTGGGGCCTGCCGCAGGATGCGGCAGGGCGCACCGGCTTGTCGGGCAGCATGCGGCTGGGCGGCGTGGCCACGCTGGCCGAAGACGAATCCATCGCTTTTCGCATCCGCTTCCTGGGCCCGGTGCCTGGGCCTGAGCAGCTGTACTTTCGCGGCCCCGTGCTCAGCAGTTTCGACGGCCGCGACTGGACGCGCCTGGTGCCCAACTTTCCAGCTGAAGTGCGGCCACGCCTGAACCTGCGATTGCAAGGCCAGCCTTTGCCCTATGAGGTGACGCTGGAGCCCAGCCGGCTGAACCTGCTGCCGCTGCTGGAGATGACGCCCGATGTGGCCGGCAGCGCGCCGCAGCTGGACAACTGGCTGCTGACCTTGCGCGCCGACGGCCAGTGGCAGACCGACCGCCCCATCACCGATCGTGTGCGCCTGCAAGCCAGCGCCTGGCTGCAGCATGCCCATGGCCCTTCAGAGCCCGTGCTGGGCCTGCGCGACCTGGTGGCGCTGCCGCCCAATGCCAACCCGCGCACGCTGAGCTGGGCGGCGGCGCTGCGCCAGCGCGCCGACCTGCGCAACGCCGACGCACCCGCACTCTCGGCGGCCGTTTTGCAGCACATCCGCAGCGCCGGCTACACCTACACCATGGAGCCCGGGCCCTACAGCGGCGACGCCATCGACGACTTCTGGTTCGACCGCAAGCTGGGTTTCTGCGAACACTTTGCCAGTGCCTACGTGGTGGTGATGCGTGCCATGGACGTGCCAGCGCGCGTCGTCACCGGCTACCAAGGCGCTGATGAAAAGGCCCAAGACGGCTACTTCGTGGTGCGGCAACGCAACGCCCATGCCTGGGCTGAATACTGGCAGGCCGGTGTGGGCTGGGTGCGGGTGGACCCCACCGCGTCGGTGGCGCCAGACCGCGTGCGCCTGGGCCGCAGCCTGCGCGCGCAGCCGGGCCTGGTGGACGGCGCCATCAACACCATCAGCCCGGCGCTGGCGGCCCAGTTGCGGGGCCTGTGGGAAGGTGCCAACAACCGCTGGAACCAGATGGTGTTGAACTACGCACGCGGCCAGCAGCTGGACTTGCTGAAGCGCCTGGGCTTCGAAGCGCCCAGTTGGCAAGACCTGACAACGACGCTGATCCTGCTGTTGTGTGGTGCTGCATTGGCCGGTGCCGGCTGGGCGCTGTGGGACCGCAAACGACAAGACCCCTGGCAGCGCCTGCAGCTACGCACCGCAGCGCTGCTGCAGGCACTGGGCGTGACGGTGCACAAACACCATGCACCACGCAGCCGCGCGGCGCTGGTGCGGCAGCGCCTGGGGCCGGCCGGGGAAGCGCTGGCGCTGCAGCTGGAGCTGCTGGACCAGTTGCGTTACAGACCTGGCAGCGGCAGACCCGGCCAGGCCGTGAGCCTGTCATCAAGGGCCTGGTGGCGTGCCTTCAAGGCCGCAGCCCGCGAGCTGCCGCGCCGCCTGCAGACCTGAGGCTGCGCGGCCACAGAGCACAGGGGCGCGGCAGGCGCCAACAGCGCGGGTTTTTTGGCGTTGATTGGTGTATCAGCCAGACCATCGTATGGTCATGATGGATGCTTGAAGTGCTGACACCAAAAACATGCGTGGTACGCACCACGTTGCCACACCGGAGCTTCCATGCGCATCAACCGTCCTGTCATCAACGAAGAGTTTCCGTTTCCACCGGGTGCGAGCCTGGTGTCCACAACCGACACCCAAGGCCGCATCCTGTACTGCAACGCGGCCTTTGTGGTCGTCAGTGGTTTCTCTGAGCAGGAGTTGCTGGGCCAACCACACAACCTGGTGCGCCACCCGGACATGCCGGAAGAGGCTTTCCGCGACCTGTGGGCCACCGTTAAAAGCGGCCAACCGTGGACGGGTATCGTGAAAAACCGCCGCAAAGACGGACGGCATTACTGGGTGAGTGCCAACGTGACGCCGCTGCAGCAAGCAGGCGTGCTGGTGGGCTACATGTCGGTGCGCACCGCGCCCAGCCGGGACGAGGTGCAGGCGGCACAAGCGCTGTACGGCGCCATGCAAGAGGAGAAACGGGCCGGGCTGTTGCTGCACAGTCTGCAAGGGGGAGAGCTGCAATTGCAGACCTTGAGCGGCCGTGTGGGGCGTGCTCTGCGGCCGAGTCCCGCGGTCTGCAACGGCCTGTGGTGTGGCAGCCTGGGCGTGGTGGCCATGGCCGCGGGTGTGCTGGTGACAGGGCTGCGCGATGCGGCAGGCCTTGCCCTGACGGTGCCTGTGGTGGTGACCGCGCTGTTGGCCGCAGCCACAGGCGCCTCACTGGGTGCCTGGCTGGGCCGCAGCAGCAGCGCGGCGTTGCGGGAACTGCTGGCCCTGGCCAACCGCATGGCGGCGGGCGATCTGACACAGCACATCGACACCCAGACTCGCGGACCCACCGCCGCTTTGCGAAGGGCGCTGGCGCAGCTGAACGTGAACCTGCGCTCCATCGTCAGCGACGCGCGGACGGAGGTCGAGAGCCTGCGCAACGCCGCGCGCGAGATTGCGCAAGGCAACCAGAATCTGGCCAGCCGCACTGAAAGCCAGGCTGCCAACCTGGAACAGACGGCGGCTTCGATCGAAGAAATCACGGGCGCGGTGCGCCACAGCGCCGAAGCCGCAGCGCAGGCAGCCGGTCTGGCCAGCAAGGCTCGTGCCGTGACACAAAATGGCAGCCAGGCGATGGACGCGGTGACCCAGAACATGCAGGTCATCGAAGCGTCGTCGCACCGCATCAGCGACATCATTGGTGTTATTGAGAGCATTGCCTTCCAGACCAACATCCTGGCCTTGAACGCCGCGGTGGAAGCCGCGCGGGCTGGCGAACAAGGCCGCGGCTTTGCCGTGGTGGCGGCTGAAGTGCGGGCGCTGGCGCATCGCACCAGTGGCGCCGCGCGAGAGATCAAAACCTTGATTGGTGACTCGGCCGACAAGGTGCGTGCCGGCAACGGGTTAACCGAAGAAGCGCAGCGCACGATGGCCGACGCCCTGGTGACAGCCAACGAAGTGGCCCTGGTGATCGACGGCATCAGCCTGGGCGCGCGTGAACAGCTGACGGGCATCTCGCAAGTGAATGAAGCGGTGGCGCAGCTCGACACCATCACGCAGCAAAACGCTGCACTGGTGGAAGAACTGGCGGCCTCGGCGATGCGGGTTGAACAGCAGGCCGGTGCGGTGTCGCAGGCGGTGCAAGTGTTTACGCTGGACCGCCACGTGGCGCCCGTTGCTGACGCCGTCGCGCTGCGCCGCGCCGGCCGCGGTGCAGGTGTTGCGAAGGCACGCGAAGACGAGCTGCAGCCGGCCTGAAACCATGTGCTTCGCTACACTTGGTCGCACCGCAATAAGGTGATGATCAGTGTGAACACAAGCATTTCTTTTGGACTGGCGGGCCGCGTGGTGGTGGTGACGGGTGCCGCCCAAGGCATCGGCCAGGCCTGTGTGCGCCGCTTGGTGCAAGACGGCGCCGCCGTGGCGCTGTGGGATGTGGCCGACACACCCGGGCAAGCACTGGCGCAAGAGCTGCAAGCTGCGGGCGCCGCGGTGGTGTATTGCCACTGCAATGTGGCCAGGGCCGCCGATGTGCAAGCCGCCTTGCAGGTCACTCAGGCAGCGCTGGGGCCCGTCAGTGGCCTGGTGAACAACGCCGGTATCTTCAAGGCTGCCAACTTCCTGGACATCACCGAAGCCGACTGGGACGCCGTGCTCGACGTCAACCTGAAGGGCAGCTTTCTGGTCGGCCAGGCGGTGGCGCGCGAGATGGTGAAAAGTGGCGGCGGCTCGATCGTCAACATGAGCAGTGTCAACGGCACGCTGGCCATCCCCAGCATCGCCAGCTACAACGCCAGCAAGGGCGCCATCAACCAGCTGACGCGGGTGATGGCCTTGTCGCTGGCCGACCAAGGTGTGCGCGTGAACGCCGTGGCGCCGGGCACCATCGCAACCGAACTGGCCGCTGCGGCGGTGCTGACCAGTGAAGAGGCCAAGCTGCGCATTCTGAGTCGCACACCGCTGAAGCGCCTGGGTGAACCGCGTGAGATTGCCGACGTGGTGGCCTTTTTGCTGAGCGACGCCGCCAGCTACATGACGGGGGAAATTGTGGTGGTGGATGGTGGCCGCATGGCGCTGAACTACACCGTGCCGGTTTGAGCTTCGAGGCTTTTGCGGTGTCCACCGGTGTGGTGGCTTTGGGCGAGATGGGCGACAAAACGCAACTGCTGTCGCTGCTGTTGGCGGCACGATACCGGCGGCCCTGGCCCATCATGGCCGGCATCCTGGTGGCCACGCTGCTCAACCACGGCGCCGCCGGCGCACTGGGCGCCTGGTTAACGCGCCTGGTCGACCCCACTGGGCTGCGCTGGATTTTGGGCGCCAGTTTTATTGCTGTCGCCGCCTGGATGTTGGTGCCCGACCAGGCTGACGACCTGCAGGGGCCGGGCCCCGGCCGCTGGGGCCTGTTTGGCCTGACGGTGGTGGCATTTTTCCTGGCCGAGATGGGCGACAAGACGCAGATCGCCACCATCATGCTGGCCGCGCGCTACAACGAATGGTTGCTGGTGACGGCCGGCACCACGCTGGGCATGATGCTGGCTAACGTGCCTGCGGTGCTGCTGGGCGACAAGGTGGTGCAGTGGGTGCCCATCGCCTGGGTGCACCGCATCGCTGCAGTGGTGTTTGCCGGTATCGGTGCGGCGGTGTTGCTGGGCCTGGGCAGCTGAACATTTACCCCGGCGCCACCAGCGGCTGAACGGGCCGTCGTTCCTTGATAGGCAGATGGATCAGCGCTGCGGCTACGGCCAGTGCAATGTCGGCGGCCCACATCCAGTCGTAATTGCCGGTGGCTTCAAAGACCTGGCCGCCCAGCCAGGCGCCCAGGAAACCACCCACCTGGTGCGACAGCATCACCAGCCCGAACAGCGTGCCCATGTGCGCGGCGCCAAAAAAGCGCACCACCAGGCCCGCAGTGGGTGGCACCGTGGACAGGTAGGTGAGGCCCATCACGGCAGCAAAAATCAAAACCACAGCCGTGGTTTTGGGCGCCAGCACAAACAGCAGCACGGCCACGG
>JANNMQ010000019.1:0-1929 GCA_031398045.1 Rubrivivax sp. | reverse complement strand
ATTGGCAGCGGGAATCATCGCGTCCTTGGCGCCCCACAGCAGCAGCGTGGGCGCGGTGATGCGGCGTAACAGCGGCACCGGGTCTTGCAGCACCAGCTGTTGCATGCGCTGGATCAGCGCGCTGCGCACCCCGGGCGCACGCATCAGGTCCCAATAGCGCGTGACTTGCGCATCGGTCATTGCCTGCGGGTCGGCATAAGCCGGCTCCAGGCTCATGCGCAACACGGCCTTGGGCAGCACGACTTGCATCAGCTTGACCATCGCCGTCACCTCGGGCGCCTTGCCATATTCAAAACCCGGGCTGGCAAAACCGTCGGGCGCCACCAGCACCAATTTGTGCACCCGCTGCGGCTGCTCAGCCGCAAATCGCCAGGCCAGGCGGCCTCCCTTCGAGTGCCCCACCAGCGTGGCCTTGTTCAGCCCAAGTGCGTCGAGCAGCGCGCCCAGCAACTGCACGCTGCGCAGGTCGCTGTAGTCGCCCGTGGGGTCGGCGCCGGTCAGGCCGGCAGCAGGCAGGTCGATACGGATCACGCGGTACTGGTCGGACAAGGCCAACGCCCAGGGCTCCCAGGTGTGCAGGCTGGAGCCGAAGCCATGCAAGAGCAGGACCGCGGGCGCACCGGCCGGACCTGTCTCGCGCACATGCAGGCGCACACCGGCCACCTGCATAAAGCGGCTGGGGGGCTGCGCGTACTGCGCTTCCAGCACGGCCCGGTCGGCGTCCGGTGTCCATAACCAGGCACCACCCAGCAGGGCGACGATCAACAGCAGCGCAGTCACTTTTGACAACTTCACAGCCCGTCGAGGGCAGGCACAAAAGCCGCATTCTGGGGGCATCGATGCCCAGGCTGCAGCGCCGCGCAGCCCGTCAAGCTGCTGGCCGCGTTACCGCTGGCCTTCGGTCAATGTAAAGGCTTGGAACAGCCCCGACTTGTCGACAAAAAACGTTTCCTTGAAGCGCAGTTTGCCTTCAGGAAAGCGTGTTGGGGCCGGGTAAGGCGCTGCGCGGCGCACCATGGCCAGTACCCACGGCGCCACTTCGTCAGCCGCCGGCTTGCGTGTGATCTCGGCGGCCAGCACGTTGCCCTGGGTGTCGAGCTCAATCTCGACGATGGCAATGCCATACAACAGGGGCGGCAGCTTGCCCCGGTACACGCGCATGGGGTAGCAGGCGTAGAGATGCCGTGCAGCATCGATGCGGTATTCCTGTTCCACCTCTTGCGTGGATGCACGCGGGGCCGGGCACAGTGGTGCCGGCACCATGCTGAACTGCGCCTGCGCTGCTGCACACAGGCCCAGCAAGGCGGCTGCCAGCCATGTGGTGCGGCGTGCCCACAGGGGCGAAGAGTGCTCGGCGTGGGGCCTGGACGGTGTTGAGTGCGCGTGCATGAGGCTGGCCATTGGGTTGTGGCGGGCCTGCAAAGCCCGGCTTCCTGGTCGGTGCCGTGCCGGTGCAGAGGCCAGGTAGAAAGCATAACCGGCCAAGGCAGGCCTTGGCATCGGCATCCATGCCTACCCGGTGAGCAGCGGTGCGGAGTATTGACGCCCCAGTGCGGCGGCGTGACTTCAGCGCAACCAGCCCTTGCGCCTGAAGTAGATGAAAGGCGCCGCCACCGATGCCGCCATCACGGCCAGCGCAAACGGGTACCCGGCGGCCCAGTCCAGTTCGGGCATGAACTTGAAGTTCATGCCGTAGATGCTGGCAATCAGCGTCGGCGGCAGCAAAGCCACGCTGGCCACCGAGAAGATCTTGATGATCTTGTTCTGGTTGATGTTGATGAAGCCCACCGTGGCGTCCATCAGGAAGTTGATCTTGTCGAACAGAAAAGCGGTGTGGCTGTCCAGGCTGTCGATGTCGCGCAAGATCTGGCGCGCTTCTTCAAACTGTTCAGCACCCAGCATGCGGCTGCGCATCATGAAGCTCAGGGC
>JANNMQ010000510.1:0-14133 GCA_031398045.1 Rubrivivax sp. | reverse complement strand
CCTTTCCCGTCGCTGTGTACACGGTCGCACAAGATCCCGGTGCGGCAGGCGAAACAAGGCTTGCAAGCAATCGGGGCTTCAAGCTTTCTCCACATTGTGTGGGCAGCATGCCCCTGGTGCGCAATGTCATCCACCACGGCCTGCCGTTCCCGCCCTCGTTCCCACACTGGGCCCTGGCTGCATGGCTGCTGGCGGCGGGCCTGTTGTTGACCGGTTGCAAAGACAAACCCGCAGCACCCGCCCCTGCGCGCGCTGCGCCGGTGGAAGTGGGCGTGGTGACCGTGGCGGCGCAGGACGCACCGCTGGAGCTGATGCTGCCCGGCCGCCTGAGCGCCAGCCAGGTGGCCGAGATCCGCCCGCAGGTGGGTGGCCTTGTGCTGAAGCGCCTGTACACCGAAGGCTCGGTGGTGGCCGCGGGCCAGCCGCTGTACCTGCTGGATGGTGCCAGCCAGGAGGCCGAACGCGCCCGCAGCTCTGCCTCCTTGCAAAAGGCGCAGGCGCAGGTGGCCACGGCACGCGCCAAGGTGGCGCGCGACGCCGAACTGCTGCGCGCCGAATTTCTGAGCCCCGCAGCGGCCGACGACAGCAGCGCCGCGCTGCGCCAGGCCGAAGCCGACGTGGCTGTGGCCCGTGCCACACTGGACGCCGCGCAGGTGCAGCTGGGGCGCGCGCGCATCGTGGCGCCGATAAGCGGGCGCATTGAGGTGTCTGCGGTCAGCGAAGGCGCACTCGTCACCGCCAACCAGACGCAGGCGCTGACGACGATTCAGCATCTGGACCCGATGCTGGTGGACATCGTGCAGAGCAGCGCCGAACTGCTGGCGCTGCGCCGCCAGCTGGAAGGGCAGGCCAGCAGCGGCCAGGTGCAGGGTCAGGCCAGCAGCCGCCAGATACAGCTGGTGCTGGAAGACGGATCGGTGCACAAATACCCCGGCACGCTGCGCTTCAGCGGTGTCACCGTTGACCGTGGCACCGGCACCGTGACGCTGCGCGCCGTGGTGCCCAACCCGCAAGGCACGCTGCTGCCGGGCATGGTGGTGCGGGCCAGGCTGGTGGCCGGTGTGGACCGCGGTGTGCTGCTGGTGCCGCAGCAGGGTGTGACACGGTCGCCCACCGGCGACGCCACTGCGCTGGTGGTGGGCGCCGGCAACAAGCTGGAACGCCGCCGGCTGGTGCTGGGCCGCGCAGTGGGCAACCAGTGGCTGGTGACCAGCGGGCTGCAAGCCGGCGACCGGCTGGCGGTGGAAGGCCTGCAGCGGGCGCGTGCCGACCAGGTGGTGACGCCGGTGCCAGCCGGGTCCGCAGCGCCGAAAGCACGCGGGGCGGGCGGTCAGGGTGCTGCAGGGGTCGCAAGCGCTGCGGGTACCGCACGGGCGCCAGCAGCTTCTGCCGCTGCCGCCCAAGCCGCATCAGCCGTATCAGCCGCATCGGCCCCCCGCTGACCGGCACCCCAGAACCACGGCATGGCATCCTTCTTCATCGACCGCCCCATCTTCGCGTGGGTGCTGGCCATCGTCATCATGCTGGCCGGTGGCGCGGCCACGCTGTCACTGCCACTGGAACGTTATCCGGACATCGCACCCACACGCATCTCCATCAACACGTCCTACCCGGGCGCTTCGGCCAAGACCATCGAAGATTCGGTGACGCAGATCATCGAGCAGAACCTGAAGGGCATCGACGGCCTGCTGTCCATCGAATCGTCCAGCAACGCGTCGGGCAACGCCAGCAGCCAGCTGAGTTTCATCGCTGGCACCAACCCCGACACGGCGCAGATGCAGGTGCAGAACAAGGTGCAGGCCGCCATCACGCGGCTGCCGCAGGCGGTACAGGCGCAGGGTGTGCGTGTCACCAAGGCCGGCACCGACTTCTTGATGGTGGTGACGCTGAACAGCGACGACCCCGGCACCACATCGGCCGATATGGGCGACTACCTGAGCAGCACGCTGGTGGACATCATCAGCCGCATCGAAGGGGTGGGCGACGTCAACGTGTTTGGCTCGGGTTACGCCATGCGCATCTGGCTCGACCCGACGCGCTTGCAGCGTTACGCGCTGGTGCCGGGCGACATCCGCAACGCGCTGCTGGCGCAGAACACCGAGGTCTCGGCCGGCCAGATTGGCGCCTTGCCTTCGCCCGAAGGCCAGCGGCTGACGGCCATCGTCACCGCCCGGGCCAAGCTGCAGACGGCCGATCAATTCCGCAACATCGTGCTGCGTGTGCAGCCCGACGGGTCTGCGTTGCGCCTGGGTGATGTGACGCGGGTGGAACTGGGCCGCGACAGCTACACCACCAACATCCGCAACAGCGGTCGGGTCGCAGCAGGCATGGCCATCTTCCCGGCCAGCGGCGCCAACGCACTGGTGACGGCCGACGCGGTGAAAGCCAAGCTCGACGAGCTGGCGCCGTTTTTCCCGCCTGGCATGAAAGCCACCGTCACGTTCGACACCACGCCTTTTGTGCGCGTGTCCATCGAAGGCGTGGTGAAAACGCTGCTCGAAGCCATGCTGCTGGTGGTGGCCATCATGTACCTGTTCATGCAAAACCTGCGCGCCACACTGATACCGGCCATCGCAGTGCCGGTGGTGATGCTGGGCACCATGGGCGTGTTGGCGGTGGCGGGTTTTTCCATCAACACGTTGACCATGTTTGGTCTGGTGCTGGCCATCGGCCTGCTGGTGGACGATGCCATCGTGGTGGTGGAAAACGTGGAACGGCTGATGCGCGAAGAAGGTCTGTCGCCGCGCGAAGCCACGAAGAAGAGCATGGGCGAGATCACCGGCGCGCTGGTGGGCATCGCCGTCGTGCTGTCGGCCGTGTTCATACCCATGGCCTTTTTTGGCGGCTCCACGGGTGTCATCTACCGCCAGTTCAGCATCACCGTGGTCAGCGCAATGGTGCTGTCGGTGCTGGTGGCGATGACGCTGTCGCCCGCGCTGTGCGCCACGCTGCTCAAGCCCGTGCACAAGGGTGAACATGCCCGGCACGGCGGCCCGCTGGGGCCGCTGCTGGACCGCTTTTTTGGCGGCTTCAATCGCCTGTTCGACCGCTTCACGCAGCGCTACGTGCAACAGGTGGGCTGGCTGTCGCGCCAGCGTGTGCTGAGCTTCGGGGTTTTTGTGCTGCTGGTGGCCGGCACGGCCTTTCTGTACAAAACCCTGCCCACCAGCTTCCTGCCCGACGAAGACCAAGGCGGCCTGCAGATCCAGGTGCGCATGGCGCCGGGCGCCACCGCCGAGCGCTTGGAAACCGTGATGCAAAGCGTCGAGACTTATCTGGCCGCACAGCCCGAGGTGCGCTTTTACAACCTGGTGCGCGGCGCCGGCGGCGACCAGGGTTCAGGCCAGGGATTCATTGCGCTGAAAGACTGGTCTGAGCGACCGGCAACCCACCAGGGCGCCGCCGCGCTGGCAGAACGCTTCAGCCGCGAACTGGGCCGGCGCGTGCGCGACGCCAACGTGTTTGTGGTGCAACCGCCCACCGTGCGCGGCCTGGGCGGCAGCGCCGGGGTGCAGTTGTTCTTGCAGGACCTGGGCGGCCTGGGTCCTGAAGCGCTGGCGGCGGCGCGCGACCGCCTGATCGATGCGGCGGCCGCGCGCCCGGAATTCCGCCGCCCACGCACCAACAGCCTGACAGAAACGCCGCAGCTGGCCATCGAGATCGACGACCACCAGGCCGGCACGTTGGGGGTGAGCACGACCACCATCAACGAGACCATGTCCATCGCGTTGGGCGGCAGCTACGTCAATGACTTCATCGACCGCGGCCGCGTGAAGCGCGTGCTGATGCAGGGCGAAGGCGCCTTCCGCGCCGAACCCGACAGCCTGCGCCACTGGTACGTGCGCAACGCCAGCGGGCAGATGGTCTCGTTCAGCGCCTTTGCCAGCAGCCGCTGGGTGAACGGCCCGCGGCAGCTGGTGCGCTACAACGGCAGCCCGGCCTATGAAATCCAGACCGACATCGCGCCCGGTGTCAGTTCCGGTGCCGCGATGCTGGCCATGCAGGAGCTGCTGCGCGAGATGCCACCTGGTGTGGGTTATGAATGGTCGGGCCGCAGTTACCAGGAACGTCTGTCGGGCGACCAGGCGCCGCTGCTCTATGCCGTGTCGGTGCTGTTCATCTTCCTGTGCCTGGCGGCACTGTACGAAAGCTGGTCGGTACCTTTCAGCGTGATGCTGGTGGTGCCGCTGGGTATCCTGGGTGCACTGGCAGCCAGCCACCTGGGCGGTCAGAACAACGACGTGTTCTTCCAGGTCGGGCTGCTGACCACCGTGGGCCTGAGCGCGAAAAACGCGATCCTGATCGTGGAGTTTGCTGAAACGCTGCGCCAGCAGGGCCTGGGGCTGCTGGACGCCACACTGAAGGCCTGCCTGCAGCGGCTGCGCCCGATCCTGATGACCTCATTGGCCTTCGGCATGGGCGTGTTGCCGCTGGCGCTGGCCAGCGGTGCCGGCTCGGGTTCGCAGCGCGCCATCGGGGTCGGCGTGCTGGGTGGCATGGCCAGCTCCACGGCGTTGGGCATCTTTTTTGTGCCGCTGTTTTACCTGGGCGTGAAGACGCTGTTCTCCAAGCGCGGGAAGCAGCCAGGCGCAGCGCCGGCCACCGAGCAGGCCCAGGGCTGACGCAGCCGTTGGCAGGCCACCAGCACCGCTGAAGCCCTGACCCGGCGGCGGCTGCCGCCGGTGCCGCGCACGGCTGGCGCTGCTGTTCATCGTCATGCGCGGCGTTCTGTCGGCGCCAACGGGCTGTTCGTCGCCTGCCCATGGCGGCGCGCTGTCGCGCTGCCTACAGTTCAGTCATCAACACAGCCCACCCCGCACCAGGAGCCCTTTGATGAACACCACCACCTTCAGCACCCCCCGCCACCAAGCCACCGCTTTTGCGCTGGCCCTGACGCTCACCATTGTCATGCTGCTGGGCGTGAACGGCCTGGCCACACAAGGTGGTGCTGATGTGCAGATGGCAGCCGCTGCCGCGCGCACAGCGGCTGCTGCCAGCCCGGCCGGCACGGGCGCTTGATGCAAGCGTGGTTGGACGCTCTGAAGGGCCGCTCTGTAGGGCCGCTCTGAAGGGCGCCTGATCTGACGGGTGATTGACCACGGCCGCTGCTGCGCGGCCACCCGCGTGGTCAGGACAATCCAGCCGCAGCGCCATTCAAGCGCACCCACATCCGGCCGCCGTCCACCCGCACGGTGTGCGCCACCAGGTCCTGCGTCACCGGCGCACACAACGCGCGGCCGGTCTTCACGTCGAAACGCCCCTGGTGCAGTGGGCATTCGATGCTGCCGTCAGGTTCCACGAATCCACCGCACAGGCTGGCCGCGCCGTGGGTGCAGGTGGCGTCGAAGGCAAACAGCTCGTCGCCCAGGCGAACCAACGCGATGTCTCGCCCTGCAGCTTGTGCGGCGATGACGTCGCCATCGGGCACATCCGCAGCAGCAGCCACATCGTGCCAAGGCGCAGCTTCGTCGGGAGTGGTGTTCATATCGGGTCGATGATGGAATTGGCGATCAGGTCGTTGTCGAAGATGGCCAGCCGCTGCGCAAAACGCAGGCCGTCGGGCGTGGCCACCACACGGTCCAGGTAGCGGCCCACACTCAGAATTTCCGGCATGCCGTCGCGTTTGGTGCGCACCACCAGGTAACTGGCTTCGCAGCACAGCACCTCGCCTTGCGCCGTCAACTCCCTCGACAACAGGCGCGGCAGGCTGACGATGTGGCGCTGCACATAGGGGTCGTGAAAGATAGTTTGCTGCGCGCCGTAAACGCGGTCTTGCAGCATGCCCCGGCTTTCAAAAGCCAGCGTGGCCAGCGGCAGGCCGCGGTCGTGGTTTTCGCGCGACTGCAGTTTGTAGATGCCGTCTTCGGTGAAAAACTCGGGCCAGCGCTGCAGGTCGCGTGCGTCCAGCGCAGCGGCGTAGTCGCTGTACAGCGCGTGCAGCGCCAGCAGGCTGTTTGCGTCCATGGGTGTGGTGGTTGCGCTCACAGCCCCATCACCCCGCGCCAGTAGCCGTACATGCCGCGTATCAGCGTTTCAGTCACCATGTGGTCGGTGGCTTTCACGTCGCGGCCGTCCAGTTCGCTGACCGTGCGGGCCTGCGCATTGGCTGCAAAGGCCTGCTGCACAAATTCAATCACCTCGCCATCGTCGGCCGACACAAAACCGGCCGGGCCGAACAGGTTGGCCTGGCGCAGACGGCGGCGCGTCATCGCTTCGTCGTCGTCGGCAAAGCCGAAGTGGGTCCATACAAAGTCGAACACACCCGGCGCCACCGGCTGGATGTGGCGCGTGGACAGTGAGTTCACCTGCTGCTGGATGATCAGGGTGGGGAACAGCGTCATCATCACCACGCTGGGTCCGCCCCACCAGGCCTCGGGCACGACATCGAGCAGGCGGTCGTCGTGCAGCTGCATGCCGGCCTTGAAGCTGGAGACACCCTGCGTCACGTTGCCAGCGCCACCGTCGTTGCGGGTGCTGACCATGCAGGCATGGCGGTGGTGTCGGTCCATCGCCATCTGGCTCTTCTGGTCGGCACGCCAGAGGCCAAACGTAACAAACCAGGTGTGCAGCAGACCCGGGTGGTAGGGGTCCTTGATGTTTTCCTGCATCAGCTTCCAGTTGGCCGGTATGCGCTGACGGTTGTAGCCCAGCAGTTGCAGCGGCCGGCCGCTGAACACGCGGTCAAAGTAGTACAGCACCTCGGGGCCGAGGAAGTCTTCAAAGGGCTCGACGTCAGGGTCGAAGCTGGCAAACACTGCGCCGCCGCGGCGCGCCACTCTCAGCTGCGTCAGGCCATGTTCGGCCAGTTTGAAATCGGCCGGCATGCCGCCGTTGACACGGCCGTCCTGCTTCACGCCGCGCCTGAAGGGCAGGCCCACCAAGTCGCCTTTCAGGTTGTAGTTCCACTGGTGGTAGGGACAGACAAATTCCTTCACGCGGCCGTGGCGTTCGCGACAGAAGGCCACGCCGCGGTGGGCGCAGCGGTTTTCAACCACGTGAATATCGCCGCCTTGGTCTCCTTCGTTGTCGCGCACCATGATCACGCTGCGTTCACCCACCACCGTGCGTTTGAAATCACCCGCTGCGGGCACTTCGCATTCCAGGCCCACGTAACACCAGTGGCCACGGTAGAACAGACGCTCCAGTTCCAACTTGTAGAGATCGGCGTCGGTGTAGACCCAGCCGGGCGCGCGGCTGGTGGGGCTGTCACCCCACTGGAGGGTGGATGCAGAGCCCGCTGCCGCGGTGGGCTGGATGGGAATGACGGTGCTCATGGCGAGGCAGGTGGGGTAGGCGCGCGTGGTGACGGAGACAGGCCGATGCCGCATTGTCACCAATCGCTGTGGTCACCACCACCCGAGTGGGCCTGCACCGCCTGAGGGCCCCGGTTGACCGCCGTTTGTCGTCACCGCCTGCAAGTCGGCACGGCTGGCGCGCTGTTCATCGCAAACATAAGGCGGCCGTGCGCCCTGGTGCCTACAGTTCAAGCCATCGACACACCCCACCCGACCAGGAACCGCACCATGAACACCAACACCACCCCCTTCATCACCACGCGCCAACAGGTGGCCGCCGGCGCCCTGGCCGTGATGTTCACCATCAGCATGCTGGTGGGTGTCAACCAACTGGCCACGCCGAGTGCCGCCGACCAGCAGATGGCGGCAGCCGCAGCAGCGTCGGCCGCGGCCGGCAAATCTTGATGGGGGTTCAGCGGGCGGCGCGGCTGTGCAATCGGCCGCGCCTACACGTCACCCGGCAGCAACAGCCGGGCCCCTTGCCACAGCGCAAATCCGGCCAGCATCCCGGCTGAAGCCAGCGCTACACGGCGCTGAAAGTGCACACCCACCCGGTGGCGCAATCGCGACACCGCCGCGCTGAGCAGCAACCACCACAGCGCCGAGCCGGTCAGCACGCCGGCCACCAGCCACAACGGCGACAACGCGTCCGCCACCGGCCCCGTCTGCCCAGCCAAAGTGCCGAAGATGGCCAGGAACGACAGCACGGTGGACGGGTTGGACAGCGTCAGCAACAGTGTGCCGGCCCACGCGGCCCACAGGCTGGGCGCCCTGGTTGCGGCGGTGTCGACGGCGGCCACCGGCGCTTTGAAAATGCGCCAGGCCAGCCACAACAGATACGCACAACCGCCCAGCACCAACGGCAGGCGCAAACCCTGCAACGTGGCCACGATTGCGGTGACCCCGAAGGCACCCACCGCGCCATACAGCGCATCGGCCACCGCCGCCCCCAGGCCCGTGGCCAGCCCGACAGCCTTGCCGTGCTGCAGCGTGCGCTGAATCACCAACACACCTATCGGGCCCACCGGCGCGGCTATGCCCAGGCCTATCCACACGCCTTGCCAAAAGCCGCCACCCATGCCTGTGGCGCCGCAGGCTTAAACGCCCAGGTAACGCTGCCACAGGCCACGGTCGGCCTGCAGGGCTTCGGAGCTGCCGGTCCACACCACCACACCTTTTTCAAGGATCACGTGCCGGTCGGCCAGGCGTATCAGGCGCTGCACATACTTGTCGATCACCAAAATGCTCTGTCCACCCGCGCGCAGCAGCGCCAGCGCACGCCAGATCTCTTCGCGGATCAGCGGGGCCAGGCCCTCGGTGGCTTCGTCCAGGATCAGCAGCCGCGGGTTGACGACCAAGGCCCGGCCGATGGCCAGCATTTGCTGTTCACCGCCCGACAGCTGGTTGCCCATGTGCTGGCGCCGCTCGGCCAGGCGCGGAAAAAGTTCAAACACACGAGCCGGTGTCCAGACCCCGGTGGCTGCACCCTTGGAGGGCTGCAGCGGCGGCCGATAAAAAGCGCTCAGATGCCCTTCGACGCTGAGGTTGCTGAACACCTGCCGCCCCTCGGGCACCAGTGCCAGCCCCAGCCGCGCAATGGTGTGCGGCGGCTTGCCGGCCAGCGGCTTGCCCAGCACCTGCACGCTGCCCGCCACCGGCTTGATGGCCCCCATCAGCGTGCGCACCAGTGTGGTTTTGCCCATGCCGTTGCGGCCCAGCAGGCCCACCACTTCACCAGCGTTCAGCTGCAGGCTCACGCCGTGCAGCACCATCGCCGTGCCGTAGCCCGCGCGCAGGCCTTGTGCCTGCAGCAGCGGGGTGGTGCCGGGCCCGGCACCCAGGGGCAGGGTGTCCATCAGTCCTGCCCCAGGTAGGCGGCAATCACCTGTTCGTTGCGCCGCACCTCGTCGGGTGCGCCGGTGGCCACGATCTGGCCGCTGACCAGCACCGACACACGGTCGGCCAGCCGAAACACGGCGTCCACGTCGTGTTCGATCAGCAGCAACGTGGTGGTTTTGCTTAGGTGTTTGATCAGCGTTTCCATGCGCTGCGACTCCTCGGGGCCCATGCCGGCCATCGGTTCGTCCAGCAACACCAGACGCGGCAGTGCGGCCACGGCCATGCCCACTTCCAGCGCCCGCCGCTGGCCATGTGACAGTGCATCGATGGGGGCGTGCGCCAGCGCCTGCAGGCCCAATTCGGGCAGCAGGTTGTGGGCGCGTTCAAAGCGGTCGGTCTCGCGCTTCACGGGTGTCCAGGCCCCCAGGCTGCTGCCCTGCGCCGCCTGCAGCGCCAGTGCCAGGTGTTCCAGCACGGTAAAGGTTTTGAACAGGCGCGTGATCTGGAAAGACCTGGTCAGCCCCATGCGGGCCCGCGCATGCGCCGAGCGCCGTGTGATATCGATGCCGTCGAAAAAGATGCGTCCGCTGTCGGGCGCCAGCTGCCCCGCCAGCTGTGCCACCAGTGAAGTCTTGCCGGCGCCATTGGGGCCGATCAACGCATGCACCTCACCACGCTGCACCTGCAGGTGCACGTGGTGGGTGGCCTGCACGCCGCCGAAGCGTTTGCTCAGGTCTTGCACATCCAGCAACGGCCGTTGGGTGCTCATGGTCCTCGCCCACGCAGCCGCTTCCAACCCGCTTGCAGCACACCCACCAGCCCATGCCGTGCAAACAGCACCGTAGCCAGCAGCACCCAGCACACCACCCCACAGCGTGCCCACACCGCCCAGGATGACCATCACCATCAGCGTGCCCGACTGTGTCCAGTGCAGCAGGTTGGGGCTTACATAACCCTGATGGTTGACGGTGAGAAACCCCGCCAAGCCGCCCACCATGCCGGCCACCACAAACACCACCAGGCGCAGCGCAAACACCGGCAGGCCCAGCGCTTCTGCGCGCACGTCGTCGTCGCGCATGGCCACGATGGCACGGCCCAGGCGTGAAGGCACAAAGCGGTGCAGCGCCAGCAGCGACAGCGCCAACGCGGCCAGTGCCAGGTGGTAGAAGGTGGTGGGGTCCTTCAGGTCGAGGCCGAAGCCGATGAGTGAACGGGTCTTGATGTTCAGGCCTTCGTCGCCGCCGTAACCCTTGATGGAGTTGGCCAGGTAAAACAGCATCTGCGCAAAGGCCAGTGTGATCATGATGAAGTACACACCGCGAGTGCGCAGCGAGATGGCGCCGATCACCAGCGCCGCCAACCCCGTCACCAGCAAGGTGCTGGCCAGGTGCAGCGCGCCGTTGGGCAGGCCTTCCGTGATCAACACACCGGTGGTGTAAGCGCCCAGCCCGACAAAGGCCGCATGGCCAAACGACACCAGGCCGCCATAACCCAGCACCAGGTTCAGGCTGGTGGCTGCAATGCCAAACACCAGCACCTTGCTGGCCAGCGTGATGTAGTAGCTCATGCCCAGCGCCTGCAGCACCCAGGGGCAGGCCAGCGCAGCGGCAGCCAGCAGCAGCATCGCCAGCCTGCTGAGTTGGCGGCTGGCTTGGCGGGTGGCCGCGGGTTGGGGTTCAGCCACGGGCCGGGAACAGACCCTGTGGCCGCAGCGCCAGCACCGCGGCCATGAACACGTAAACCGCGATGGACGCGATGGCCGGCCCGGCGGCGCTGGCCCATTGCGGGCTTAAAAACTCACGCAGCAACTGCTGCAACACCGTGCGGCCCAGGGTGTCGATGCAACCCACCAGCACCGCCCCCACCAACGCACCGCGGATGGAGCCGATGCCGCCGATG
Organism: Rubrivivax sp.; assembly: GCA_031398045.1. Classification (GTDB taxonomy): domain Bacteria; phylum Pseudomonadota; class Gammaproteobacteria; order Burkholderiales; family Burkholderiaceae_C; genus Rubrivivax. The sequence goes on along the minus strand of JANNMQ010000510.1, from coordinate 3,100 downwards.
ACGATGACCACAAAAGCCAGGATCAGGATGTTTTCGCCCATGCCCACCTGCACCGCCAGCAGCGGGCCCAGCAGCGCGCCAGCCACCGCGCACAGACCGGCGCCGATGCCAAACACCACCGTGAACAGCCACTTCACGTTGACGCCCATCATCTCGGTCATCGTGCGGTTGTTGGCGCCCGCCCGCACCCAGGCGCCCAGGCGCGTGTGCGAGACCACCCCGTACATCAGCAGCGCCAGCGCCAGGCCCACACCCAGTATCAACAACCGGTAGGCCGGGTACATCAGGCCCGGCAGCAGTTCAACCGGCCCATCCAGCGCAGCGGGGGCGGACAGTGGCAGGTCGGTGCCAAACAGCATCTTCACACCGTCGTTCAGGATCAGGATGAGCGCAAAGGTGGCCAGCACCTGCGACAGGTGGTCGCGTGCGTACAAGGTGCGCAGCAAGGTGGCTTCGAGCAGCATGCCGAACAGAGCGGTTAGCACGATGGCGCCCAGCACGCCCCACACGAAGGAGCCCGTCTGCTGCACCAGCCACGCAGCCAGGAAAGCGCCCACCATGTACAGCGAGCCATGCGCGAGGTTGATCATGTCCATGACGCCGAACACTAGCGTTAAGCCGGCCGCCAGCAGGAACAACATCAAACCGAACTGCAGGCCGTTCAGGGCCTGCTCGATGAACAACATGGCCGGGTGCGGTCTTCAGCGCTGTTTACAGCGGCACTCTCAGGGCTTCATCGGGCAGGCGCCGACATAGGCGTCACCGTGGTCTTTCAGAATCGGGCCGCCGATGGTCTTGTTCACCAAACCACCCTTGCCGTCGCTGCCCACCACGCGCACGTAGTAGTTCTGCACCGGGTAGTTGTTGCTGTTGAATTTGAAAGCACCGCGCACCGAATCAAACCGCGCTGCCTTCAGCGCCTTGCGCACGGCGTCCTGGTCTTCCAGCTTGCCCTTGACGTCGCGCACGGCCGCTGCAATCAGCTGCGCGGCGTCATAACCCTGCGACGCATACAACGTGGGCGTGCGTTTGTATTCTTTCTGGAACTCGGCCACGAACTTCACATTGGCCGCATTGGGCAAGTCGGGCGACCAGTGCGCGGTGTTGAACAAGCCCGACATCGCCGGGCCCACCGGGTTGATGACGTCCTGGTCGGCGCTAAAACCCGGCAGCAACAGCGTGACGTTGGTGGACAGCCCGGCGCCCACAAACTGTTTGATGAAGTTGATGCCCATGCCGCCAGGCAAGAAGATGTACAGCGCCTGCGGCTTGGCGGCGCGGATCTCGGCCTATTCAGCGGCGTAGTCCAGCTGGCCCAGCTTGGTGTAGTTCTCGCCAATGATCTGGCCCTTGAAGGTGCGCTTGAAGCCGGCCAGTGAATCTTTACCGGCCTGGTAATTGGGCGCCAGCAGGTAGACACTTTTCATGTCGCGCTGGTTGGCCAGCTGGCCAGCGGCTTCGTGGTAAGCGTCGTTGGGCCAGCTGACAGCGTAGAAGTTGGCGTTGCAGTCTTTGCCCGCAATGCTGGACGGGGCTGCATTGGCGCTGATGTAGATGGTCTTGTTTTCCAGCGCCTCGGGCAGCGCGGCCAGCATGATGTTGGAAAACACCACGCCGGTCATGAAGTCGACCTTGTCGCGTTTGATGTTGCGTTCAAACAGCTGCTTGGCCACGTCGGGCTTGAACTGGTCGTCGCCCACCAGCACCTCGGCCGGCAGGCCGCCGAGCTTGCCGCCGTTCAGTTTCACCGCCAGCTGGAAGCCGTCACGGATGTCCACGCCCAGCGCCGACGAAGGGCCCGACAGCGTGCTGACAAAACCCACCTTCACCTTGTCGGCGGCGCAGGCGGCGCCGGTGGTCAGGCCCAGCAACGTGGCCACCACCGCCGTGGTGGTGGTGAGGGTGGTGAAACGGTTTTTGCACAAGGTGGCAATGGTCAGCACGTCAAGCTCTCCTTCAAGGCACGCGGGCGAGGCGCGGGTTCAGAACACGAAAAATCAGACCCAGATCTGCAGCACATAGTCAAACGGGGCCTGACTGTTGAACAAGTCCACCCGCTGCAGCTTGATGCGCAGCGAGCCGTCGGGCGCGCGCACCAGCCAGTGCTGGTAACGGCCCCCGAAGTGACGCACATTGTCGCGTCGAAGTTCCATGAAATGAAAACGCGAACGCACCTTGATCTCGGCTTCGCTCACCGCTTCCAGCGCCACGTGGCTGACCAGGTGGTTGGTTTCCCACATCGGCGCCTGCGACCAGGCGTTGGGGTGCGTGATGCGGCCCTTGCGGATTTCCATCAGCAGCCGGTCTTCGGCAAAGATGCTGGGTGAACCTTCCCATTCGGTTTGCTGCGCCGTCACGGGCATCCAGTACACGCCGTCGGCAGCAAACAGGTCGATGTAGGGCTGCCACTGCTTGTCGTCCAGCAGCTCAGCCTGGCGGTACAAAAACTGCTCTACCTCGCGCTGCAAGTCGGCACCGGCCGTCAGCAGGCCGGCCGCGGGCACGGCGCGGCCGGGCGCGGTGGCACCGGCTTGCGGCGCGCGTGGTGAATGGTCGGGCGCTTCACGGCGGGCGCCGGTTTCACCGGGCGCGGTGCCGGCTTCGATGACCACGTCTTGCGCCAGCAGGTGTTCCAGGTCGGGGCCCGAACTGGGGATGGCCGTGGGGATGTTGCGGTGGGTGTTCATGTAAGTGCTTCTCCGTTCAAGCCTGCAGGTAGGCCTGCCAGGCCTTGAACTGGTTGCGCATCACCACCTCGGACGTGCCGCGTGTGCTTTGCAGCGTGCTGCCGTCCTGCGTGTCGCGCCCATAGTCGCGGTGAAAGCTCACCCAGTCGCCGCCGTTGGACTGCAGGCCCCATTGGCCCTTGCTCCAGTTTTCCAGGTCGTCGGTGTTGATCATCGTGGCCGGTGAATTCACCAGGTTGTAGTACCACAGGCTGCGGCGGTAGATGGCCTCGGGGGCACCCCTCACACGGAAGTGCCAGATCTCTGACAGCGTCTTGTCGGGCCCGATGGGCCGCAGGCAGCGCAGCTGCTGCAACGGGCTTTGCACCGACAGGGAGGGGTACACCAGCACGAGGTGGATGCTGCGTGACAGG
>JANNMQ010001061.1:0-1633 GCA_031398045.1 Rubrivivax sp. | reverse complement strand
CCGACCGCATGGCCGGGCAGGTGTTTGTGTTTTTCATTCTCACGGTGGCCGCGGCCGAATCCGCCATCGGCCTGGCCATTCTGGTGGTGCTGTTCCGCAACCGCGCATCGATCAACGTCGAAGAACTTGACGAGCTGAAGGGCTGACCGAGATGGCCTCCACAATTTCAACTGGGCTTTTGCTCACTATCCCGCTGGCACCTTTGGCCGGTGCCTTGATCGCTGGTCTGGCTGGCAAGTGGGTGGGCCAGCGCGGTGCGCACACGGTCACCATCCTGGGTGTGATGGTGGCTTTCATCTGCTCGGTAATGGTGCTGTCGCAGGTGAATGCGGGCGCGCGCTACAACGCCACTGTGTACGAGTGGATGGTGCTGGGCAAGCTGGTGATGGAGGTCGGCTTCCTGGTCGACGGCCTAACGGCGATGATGATGGTGGTGGTCACCTTCGTGTCGCTGATGGTGCACATCTACACCATTGGCTACATGGAAGGCGACCCCGGCTACCAGCGTTTCTTCAGCTACATCAGCCTGTTCACCTTCAGCATGTTGATGCTGGTGATGAGCAACAACTTCCTGCAGCTGTTTTTCGGTTGGGAAGCCGTGGGCCTGGTCAGTTAACTGCTGATCGGTTTCTGGTTCAAGAAGCCTTCCGCGGTGTTTGCCAACATGAAGGCTTTCCTGGTCAACCGCGTCGGCGACTTCGGTTTCATCCTGGGCATCGGCCTCATCGTGGCCCATGCCGGCACGTTGAACTACAGCGAGGCTTTCGCGAAGGCGCCCGAGTTGGCCAAGCTGACATTCCCGGGCACGGACTGGATGTTGATCACGGTGACCTGCATCTGCCTGTTCATTGGTGCCATGGGCAAAAGTGCGCAGTTCCCGCTGCATGTGTGGCTGCCCGATTCCATGGAAGGCCCGACGCCCATTTCTGCGCTGATCCACGCCGCCACCATGGTGACGGCCGGCATCTTCATGGTGGCGCGCATGTCGCCACTCTTTGAACTGAGCGAAACGGCGCTGAACTTCGTGCTCGTCATCGGCGCCATCACGGCTTTGTTCATGGGCTTTCTGGGCATCATCCAGAACGACATCAAGCGCGTGGTGGCCTATTCCACACTCAGCCAGCTGGGTTACATGACCGTGGCGCTGGGCTTGTCGGCCTACAGCGTCGCGGTGTTCCACCTGATGACACACGCCTTTTTCAAGGCGTTGCTGTTCCTGGCCGCCGGCAGCGTGATCATCGGTATGCACCATGACCAGGACATCCGCAACATGGGTGGCCTGCGCAAGTACATGCCCCTGACCTGGATCACGTCGCTGCTGGGCAGCCTGGCGCTGATCGGCACGCCACTGTTTGCGGGCTTCTACAGCAAGGACAGCATCCTTATCGCATCGCACCACAGCAGCCTGCCGGGCGCCAGCTTTGCGATGTTTGCGGTGTATGCCGGTGTTTTCGTCACTGCCTTTTATTCGTTTCGCATGTACTTTTTGGTCTTCCACGGCAAGGAGCGCTTTCACCACAAGCCTTTTCCCCCCGAAGACGACCACAGCCACGACCACGGTGAGGAGCACCACGACCACACCCCACACGAATCGCCCTGGGTGGTGACAGCGCCACTCATCTTGCTGGCCATT
>JANNMQ010001028.1:0-1595 GCA_031398045.1 Rubrivivax sp. | reverse complement strand
GAACCTTGTTCAATATCGTGCTCGTTCAACCCGAGATTCCACCCAACACCGGCAACGTTATCCGGCTGGCTGCCAACACCGGCAGCGCGCTGCACCTGGTGGGACCGCTGGGCTTTTCCATGGACGACAAACTGCTGCGGCGGGCGGGTCTGGACTATCACGAGACGGCCTGTGTCAAGCAGCACAGCAGCTGGAACGCGTTTTTGTCGGCTGAAAGGCCAGCGCTCCACCGCTGCTTTGCCTTCACCACCCGCGCCACGGCCACGCACGCACACACTTTGTGGCAGCCCGGCGACTGGATGGTTTTTGGCAGCGAAACCGCAGGGCTGCCACCGATGCTTCGCGATTCGTTTGCACCGGCGCAACAAGTGCGACTGCCCATGTGTGGTGGCCAGCGCAGCTTGAATCTGAGCAACGCGGTGGCAGTGGCGGTGTTCGAAGCCTGGCGCCAGAACGGATTTGCGGGTGGCAGTTGAAGCAGCGGCGCCGGCTGTGGCCGTGGCCAGTCAATCGGGTGTTGTCTGCCCTGCCCAGCCTTCGGCACGCACCTGCCGGGCCATCAAACGCAGCACGGCATCAGCCGGGGCCAGGCGGCCCTGCAGGACGTCCACCACCGCTTCGGTGATCGGCATTTCCACACCCAGATTCTGGGCGCGCAGCAGCAGCACGGGCGCAGCCAGCACACCCTCGGCCACATGGCCCAAAGACGCAACCACCTGGTGCAACGGCTGGCCCGCAGCCAGCAGCAGGCCCACACGGCGGTTGCGTGACAGGTCGCCGGTGGCGGTGAGCACCAGATCCCCCAGGCCCGACAAGCCCATGAAGGTTTCCGCGCGCGCACCCAGCGCCAAACCCAGGCTGGTCATCTCGGCCAACCCGCGTGTGATCAACGCCGCGCGTGCATTCAGGCCGGCTTGTGGCAAGCCGTCGAGAATGCCGGTGGCAATGGCCAGCACGTTTTTTACCGCACCGCCCACCTCAACCCCTGTCACATCGTCAGACGTGTAGATGCGCAAGCTGGGTGAGTGAAAAGCTTGCACGGCCAGGTTGACCAGCTGTGGATCAGCACTGGCAGCCACCAAGGCCGTGGCCTGCCCACGCGCCACTTCCAGCGCAAAACTCGGGCCTGACAGCACACCGCCGGCAGCCTGCGGCCGCACGCTGCGCGCGATCTCGTGGCCCAGTGCGCCCGAACCCACTTCGAAGCCTTTGCACAGCCACAGGGCGGGACTGTGGTCTGGCATGGCCTGCAGCAATTGACGCAGGCCCGCCATTGGCGTGGCGATGACGGTCAGGCCGGTGCGGCCGTGGGCCAGGGCCGCACCCAGGTCGGCTGTGTAGGCCAGGCTGACGGGCAACTGCACTTCGGGCAGGTAACTGAGGTTGCGCCGCGTTGACCGCAGCGCAACGGCTTGTTCACCACTGCGCGCCCAGAGCAAACAATCGTGATGAGGGGCCGCTGCAGCCGCCAGGGCCGTGCCCCAGGCGCCGGCACCCAGCACAACGATTTTCAAGATACAGGCCGCGCGCTCGCAGAGCTCGCGCCCCAACTGAGGCGTGCGTGTGCGCGCAGGCGAAGATCAGTCCTCAGTTGC
>JANNMQ010001026.1:0-4224 GCA_031398045.1 Rubrivivax sp. | reverse complement strand
CGAGCCCGAGTGGGAAGGTTACGTAACGCTTGAATTCAGCAACACCACACCCTTGCCGGCCAAGATCTACGCGGGTGAGGGCTGCGCACAAGTGCTGTTTTTTGAAGGCAGTGCCGTCTGCCAGACGAGCTACAAAGACCGCAATGGCAAGTACCAGGGCCAGGTGGGTGTAACGCTGCCCAAGGCCTGAAGCGCAGGAAGCCGGGGTCGGCGCGGCTGGGTGGCAACCCGCTGGCATCGGGTGGGTTTGCAGCCCAGAATGGGCGCCAAGACACAGCACAGCCGGAGCAGGCATATGAAGTGGGAAGACCAGGAACGCAGCAGCAACGTGGAGGACCGGCGCGGCCAGGGCAGTGGCGGCGGCATGCGGCGTATTGGCGGCAAGGGCATCGGCCTGGGCAGCATCGTGATTGCTTTGCTGGCAGGGTGGATCTTCGGCATCAACCCACTCACCGTGCTGGGTGTGCTGGGCGGCGAAGGTGGTCTGGGCGCGCCCCAGGTGCAGCAGCCCTCGGGCCCCGCCAAGGCGCCGCCACCCGAAGACAAGGCGGCGGCTTTTGTCAGTGTCGTGTTGCGCGACACCGAGCAGGTGTGGGGCAAGGTGCTGCAGAGTTCGGGCTCGGCCTACAAAGAGCCCAAGCTGGTGCTGTTTCGGGGGGTCACGCCCTCAGCCTGCGGCACTGGTGAATCGGCGATGGGGCCGTTTTACTGCCCCGGGGACGCCAAGGTGTACCTGGACCTGGAGTTTTTCGACACCCTGTCCAAGCGCATGGGCGCGCCCGGTGACTTTGCACAGGCTTATGTGGTGGCGCACGAGGTGGGCCACCACCTGCAGAACCTGATGGGCATTACTGGCAAGGTTGACGCCATGCGCGGCCGTGTGCCCGAAGCCCAGATGAATGCCTTGTCGGTGCGCGTGGAACTGCAGGCTGACTGCCTGGCCGGTGTCTGGGCACACCACTCCCAAAAGGGCAAAGGCTGGCTGGACCAGGGTGACATCCAGGAGGCCATGAACGCCGCTGCGCAAATCGGCGACGACACCTTGCAGCGCCAGTCCAGCGGCCGCGTGCGGCCCGAGAGCTTCACACATGGCAGCGCACAGCAGCGCATGAGCTGGTTCAAACGCGGCCTCGATACGGGCAACGCCAACCAGTGCAACACCTTCGACGGCAAGCTGTAGGCCGCGGGCGCCGCTACCGTGAAGCCCGCTGACCGCATGGCCGGCCTGCGAGCCGGTGGCAAAGGCAAGGTGGTGAGTGCGGCGCAGGCCGTGCAACTGGTGCGCGACGGCGACACCGTGGCCACCGGCGGGTTTGTCGGCATCGGCTTTGCTGAAAATCTGGCGGTGGCGCTGGAGTTGCGCTTCCAGGCCACGGGTGCACCACGGGGCCTGACACTGGTGTACGCCGCGGGGCAGGGTGACGGCCGCGAGCGCGGCCTGAACCACCTGGGGCACGAAGGGCTGGTGGCGCGTGTGATCGGTGGTCATTGGGGCTTGGTGCCGCGCTTGCAAAAGCTGGCGCTGGGCAACCACATCGAAGCCTGGAACCTGCCGCAGGGTGTCATTTCGCACCTGTTTCGCGACATCGCCGCGGGCAAGCCGGGCCACTTGAGCCGCATCGGTCTGGGCACTTTTGTCGACCCCAGGCTGGGCGGCGGGCGCGTCAACAGTTGCACGCCGCAGGGCCTGGCAGGCTGTGGTGGCGCGCCCTTGGTGCGGGTGATGGAAGTCGACGGCGAAGAGTTTCTTTTCTACAAGGCTTTTCCGATACAGGTCGCCTTGATCCGTGCCACCACGGCCGACCCCGAAGGCAATCTGACGATGGAGCGCGAAGCGCTGACATTGGAAAGCCTGGCCATTGCCACGGCGGTGCACAACAGCGGTGGGGTGGTGATTGCGCAGGTGGAACAGCTGGCCGAATCGCATTCACTGCCGCCACGCGACGTGAAGGTGCCTGGTGTGCTGGTGGACTGCGTGGTGTTGGCCGAACGGCCCGAATACCACCAGCAGACCTTTGCAGAGCCCTACAGCGCGGCTTTTGCCGGTGTGCTGCGTGTGCCTGCAGCCAGCCAGAGCGCCATGCCCATGAACGAACGCAAACACATCGCACGCCGTGCGGCTCTGGAACTGCACGCCAACAGCGTAGTCAACCTGGGCATCGGCATGCCCGAAGGTGTGGCCGCAGTGGCTGCTGAAGAGCAGGTGATCGACCTCATCACGCTGACGGCTGAGCCGGGTGTGATCGGTGGCACGCCGGCTGGCGGCCTGAACTTTGGCGCTGCCATCAACACCCAAGCCATCATCGACCAGCCCTACCAGTTCGATTTCTACGACGGCGGCGGTCTCGACATCGCGTTCCTGGGCATGGCGCAGGTGGACCTGCAGGGCAACGTGAATGTCAGCCGTTTTGGCCCGCGCCTGGCCGGCGCAGGGGGGTTCATCAACATCAGCCAAAGTGCCCGGCGGCTGGTGTTCATGGGGTCTTTCATGGCCGGCGAGCAGCCCAAGTTTGTGCAGGCGGTGGAGCAGGTCACCTTTTCGGGCCCGCAGGCCGTGAAGCGCGGACAACAGGTGCTGTATGTAACCGAACGGGCCGTGTTTGCGCTGCAGGCTGACGGCCTGGTTTTGCAGGAGATAGCGCCTGGGTTGGACCTGCAACGCGATGTGCTGGACCAGATGGCGTTTGTGCCTGCATGGCGCGAGCCGCTGCCGCAGATGGACGCGGCTGTGTTCGCCACCGAGCGCATGGGCCTGCGCGCGCGCCTGCTAACCCTGCCTTTGGCCGACCGGTTCATCTACGACCCTGTGGCGCAGACGCTGTACATCAACTTCGAACGGCTGCGCGTGCGCAGTGCAGCCGATGTGCAGGCCGTACAGCGCGAAGTTGAAAAGCACCTGCAGTCGCTGGGCCACCGTGTCTGGGGCGTGGTCAATTACGACCATTTTGAGCTTGAACCTGAGTTGCAGGACGAGTGGGTCCAGATGGTGCAGGCGCTGGTGGCCCAGTACTACATCGACGTGGTGCGCTACACCACCAGCAGTTTTCTGCGTGCCAAGCTGGGGCCCGCGTTGGCCGCTCGTGGGGTGGCGCCGCATCTGTATGAAACAGCGTCAGAAGCGCGCAAGGCGTTGGCCGGCGCACACGAATCAACAGATAGTGGTGCGCGCTGAGCAGCTGGCGCCTTGGCTTGTGGCCTAATACGTGGTTTTGCCAAACCGCCGGAGCCAACCATGGGCAACAAGATCATCACCGAAGCCGACCGCAAGGCCAGCCCCCGTCCCGTTGCACCCGCGGGTGTCACCGTCACCACCAAGCGTGGCCAGAAGGTCAGCCTGGAGCGGGGTGTCACCACCCGCAGCAAGAAAAACCCAGGTAAGCGCGCCAAGAAGGGCGGCTGACCAACGGGGCGACTGACCCTGGCTCGAAGGGCGCGCGCCCATGCCGCGCTCACCACAGCCCCGCGCTGGTTGTCTGTCCGCAGCGCAGACCGGCGCTTGATGCTGCACCGTTCATGTTGCGCATCACTGAAATCAAACTTCCGCTCGACCATGCTGCAGGCGCTCTGCGTGCAGCGGCGTTCGTGCGCCTGGGCGTGCCTGACGCCCAGCTGATCGACCTGATTGTCTTTCGGCGCAGCTATGACGCGCGCCGCAAGTCGGCGGTGCTGCTGATCTACACCGTCGACTGCACGCTGCACGACGAAACCGAAGTGCTGCGGAGGCTGTCTGCAGACCCGCATGTCAAACCGACGCCTGACATGGGCTACCGCCTGGTGCTGCATGCGCCCGCCGATTTCAAGTCCAGCGCTCACTTACGGCCGGTGGTGGTGGGTTTTGGCCCCTGCGGCCTTTTTGCAGCGCTGGTGCTGGCGCAGATGGGTCTGGCCCCTATCGTGCTGGAGCGTGGCCCCGACGTGCGCCAACGCACCAAAGACACCTGGGGCCTGTGGCGCCAGGGTGTGCTGAACCCCGACAGCAATGTGCAGTTTGGAGAAGGGGGTGCGGGCACCTTCAGCGACGGCAAGCTGTGGAGCCAGATCAGTGACCCGCGCCACCTGACGCGCAAGGTGCTGACCGAATTTGTCAAGGCTGGGGCGCCGGAAGAAATCCTCTACGTCAGCAAGCCGCACATCGGCACCTTCAGGCTGGTCAGCATGATCGAAAAAATGCGTGCCGACATCACCACCTTGGGAGGAGAAGTTCGCTTCGGGCAACAGGTGGTG
>JANNMQ010000995.1:0-2265 GCA_031398045.1 Rubrivivax sp. | reverse complement strand
GCCGGTGGTGAACACGGTTTCGTTGTCGCCGCTGACCGGGCCATGGTCGCGTGGCGCCACCAGTGGCTGCTGCGGGAACACGGCGCCCAGCGGATGGCGCAGCACCAGGTGGTGGCGCTCGCCCCAGGCAGCGTGCGGCTCGCGGGCCACGCTGGTGAGCGCAGCAGCCAGCACTTGTTCCCAGCTTGCGCCCCCGAGCAAGCCGCAGTCGTCAGCGCGCAGAAGCTGCGGCAGGCACCAGCTCAACTGGTATTCAACCGACAGGCCGGGCGGCACGGTGCGCTGACGCGCTAGGTTCAGTGCAGCCAGGCCGCTGCGCTGCGCCAGCTCGCGCGCCAGCGCCAGGCGCAGCGAGACGTAGGCGTTGGCCGACTGCGAATCGGCATCGATGCGGCAATCCCAGGCCAGCAGCTTGTCGCGCAACCGGGCTGCGGGGGGATCTGACAGTTCAAGCGTGGCCAGCCGGGCCACCAGCACCCGCGCCGGCAGGCTCAGCGTGTCACACAGCACCGATTCCATGTCGGCCACCGTGGCCTGCGGCAGCTCAGCCAGCCGCTGCCAGATGCGCCGCGCACGGTGCGGCGGATGGCAGTCGGTGCAGAGGTAGTCGGCATGTTTTGCGACGACCCGGTTGTTGGCGGTGACGATGACGCCGGCGGCCGGATCCATCTGGCGCGGCAGGTGCTCCCACTCGATGAAACCTTGCCACGCATGCTGTTCCAGCCAGCCCGGCACCGGCAGCCAGCCGTTGGCGGCCGAGCGCCGCGGCACCTTGGCGCGCACGTGATGGCCGATGTGGCTCTGGGTGTCGCCGGCCACCAGGTTGTGGTCCACCAGACCCCAGCCGCGCACGGATTCGAACAAGGCTTCCACGCTGGCGGCGCGCATCATCGGCTGCAGGCAATTGAACGAATGATCAACCTCAACATCCGCCGAGTGCCGCAGCACCAGCGCGGTGCCGGTGCGGGCGTCGCCGGCCACCACCGGGCCGCGCTCAGTGACGAAAATTTCGCATTCCACGGCTGGCTGGCCGCGCACTTCGATGCGCTCGACTCGGCGCTGCACATCGGCCCACTGCGGCTGGGTGCCATCTGCATCCGCGCGCCTCAAATAGCGGCTTGCGTCGTCGGCGAAACGCTCCAGGTAGATGTCGGCGGTGTCGACAAAAGCCACCGTCACACACCATGCCACTTCACGGTTATGCGCAAAATGCGGAAAGCCCGGCACCCCCGGCGTGGTGAGGCCGATGACGTCAAAAGCGTCGCAGGCCAGATGGCATTGCAGGTACATGCTCGGCATGTCCAGCACCCGGTGCGGGTCGCCGCACACCAGCGGCAGGCCGCTCGCCGTGCGGCTGCCGTGCACGGCCCAGTTGTTGCTGCCGCCGCCCGCTGCGTCCGGGTCCCCTTCGGCCATGAATGCAGCCAGCGCGTCGGCCAGCGACGCCAGGTCGGGCATCAACCGCTGCGCTTGCGCACCCGGCGGCAGGCAGACCAATTCATCGCCGCCGTCATCCATGCGCAGGCGGTGCAGGCCTTCAGCGCCCACCACTGGCAGCGCAATCGCTCGCCAGATTTTGGGGTACACCGAATTCAGCAGCAGGCCGGTCTGGCGCAGCACCGCAATCGAGTGCCAGGCTTCCCAAGGTTCGGGCGTGGCTTCAAGCAAGGTGTACTCGGGCGGCCTTCTGCCGACCGCTTCACCTGCGGCAATGAAGGCATTCACGCCCGCCGCATAGGACGCCAACATGGCACGTGTCTCGGCTTTCGCAGCTGCAGCGTCGCGCTGCGCACACGCGGCCACGCCGAGCCGGCGCACCAGCATGTCCATCGGTACGGCAGCCGCGCCGACCCACTCGGCGTAGCGGCCAGTCGCGCGGCGGCGCAGCGCGTCCATCTGCCACAGGCGATCAGTGGCGTGGATGTAACCCAGCGCAAAAAAAGCATCGTCTTCACCCCGCGCCTGGATGTGCGGAATGCCCCAGGCGTCGCGCCAAAGATCGACCGGCGCCTGCAGGCCCGCCAGGCGCTGATGGTCGTGCTTCACCGTGGCCCTCGGGCGAGCGCTGCGCGCAAGGCGGCGGCGATGCCAGTGGCCGAAAGGCCATGCTTTTCGAACAGATACGCGGTGGAGGCGCCTTCGGCAAAACAGTCCTGCACCCCCAGCCGCAACAGGCGGGCGCCGGTGCCGGCTTCGGCCATGACTTCAGCCACGGCCGAGCCCAGGCCGCCGATCACAGAGTGGTTTTCCACCGTCACGATCAGT
>JANNMQ010000974.1:0-1692 GCA_031398045.1 Rubrivivax sp. | reverse complement strand
ACCCGCACCGGCGTGTCGGCCAGCTCGCGGCGCAGCGCCTCGGCAAAGCCGTGCAGCCCCGCCTTGCTGGCGCCGTAGACGCTGAAGCCCGGCAGGCCGATGCGGCCCAGCGCCGAGCCGACGAACACCATCTGCGCGCGCGGCTGGCGCAGCAGATGCGGCAGCAGTGCCTGCGCCAGACGCATCGGCGCCAGCAGGTAGGACTGGAGCACCTGTTCCATCTGCAGCGGCGATATCGAGGCCAGTGCGCCGAAGCCGGGCACCCCCGACGCGTGAACCACGACATTGGCGCGCCAGTCGGCCGCCGCCTGGGCCACGCTGGCCGCTCCGGTGGGATCGTTCAAGTCGGCACGATGCCAGGCCATGCCGGCCGGCCCGGCGGCGCCGCGGCCCACGCCCATCACCTGCGCACCGGCGCGGCGCAGGGCCTCGGCCATGGCCCGGCCGATGACGCCGCTGGCGCCGGTGAGCAGCACGCGTGCGTCGGCCGTCTTCATGGAGCCCCCAAGGCGCCTGCGGCGCCGGCCCCCCGAGGGGGCGCGAGCCATCTTGGGGCGGCCCGGCGATGGCTCATGCCGCCACCGCCAAGGCTTGCGGCAGCGGCAGGCTGCGAAAAACGTCGCCGTACAGACGGAAGAAGGCCCGTGCCGCATGCACGATATCGGCCTGGTCCCGCGGGTCGTCGATGCGCTCCATCAGCCGCGCGAAGTGGGCGGTGTGCTCCACGTCGAGCGTGCCGTGCGAGCGAAGGTAGCTGAAGGCCGCATCGGGCAGGCGCAGCGGCACCTGGATCGCGTCGGCCGCCATCAGCGCCAGCGACACGCTGGTGCCTTCCAGCACATGGACCATGCCGAAGAAGCCCAGCGGGTTGCGCCGCGCGATGGTGTCGTAGGCATAGGCCACCATCACCTCGGTGGCATGCCCGGGCCGGCCGTGGCGCACGCTTTGCGCATCGGCGCCGCAGGCGGCGATGTCGTGCAGGATCCACTCGTCGTGGCCGGCTTCCTCTTCGATGTATTCGTCCAGCGGGTCGCGCAGCCAGGCGTGGTGCGGCGGCAGCGCGGCCTTCATCGCCCGCAGCAGCGGCACGGTGTGGCGCACATGGTGGTAGGCCTCGCGCAGGAAGGCCACGTAGCTGGGCAGCGAAACCTCGCCGCGCAGGCAGCCCTGGATGATCGGCGTGGCCAGCAGGCCCTTGCGCGCGTCGGCGCTTTGTCGCAGCAGTTGTTCGTGGAAGCTCATGGTGGGGTTCAAGGAGTCAGTTCGAGGGCCAGGCCGAGCGCGCCGGCATGGCGTTGCAGGATGGTTTCGCGCTGCGGTCGGCCATTGGCCGTGGCCAGGCCGGTGCGCACGTCGAAGGCGGCGCGGCCACGGGTCCAGCGGGCGATGCGGGCGTAGTCGGGCAACGTGGCATTGGCGGCGTCGACTGACGCCTGCAGTGCCGCATCGTCGCCGTCGGCCCGCGTCGGCCACAGCACGGCCGACAGCGCGGGCGCGCCGTCGCCGAAGACCACCGCCTGCAGCACCGCGGGATGGCAACGCAGCGCGGTCTCCACCCACTCTGGCGAGACATTGCGGCCGAAGGCGGTGATCAGCAGGTTCTTCTTGCGGCCGGACACATGCAGGTAGCCATCTTCGTCGATGTGGCCGAGATCGCCGCTGGGCCACCAGTCGGGCACGGGCGTGAGCTCA
>JANNMQ010000947.1:0-5375 GCA_031398045.1 Rubrivivax sp. | reverse complement strand
GGCAATCTGCTGGTCGGTGTAGCCGCTGACCGTCGTCAGGATGGGAAAGAACAACGTCTGGTTGTAGCGCACGGTGACGTTGCGCACGACCGGGTCTGATGTGCCGGACCCTGAGAAGAAGAAGATCGAGCCTTGATTGCCGAGTGAAGCGTAGGCGCCGGTGGTGTCGGTGACCGGGCTGGCGCTCGGTGCATACGATGCTGCCCAGTTCCACCACTGTTGCGACAGGCTGGCCTGAGACAAGCCGCCAATGGCTGCCCCAGGCGCCAGCACCGTGGCTTGTGCCTCGGCGGCCGCCATAGCGAACAAGCCCAGGCCGACGAGTACCGCCTGCTGCAGGGAGGGATGCCTGAATGTGATCATGATGGTTCCCGTTGTCACGCTGGCCCATCGGGCAGCGACAACAGCTCAGCCCACGGCCCCGCGATGGTGAATGTGGTGCGTGGATGCATGATCAGCTGCGCCAGTGGCGCGGCTGTCGATGGCGCGCGGCGCCTTGCAGGTGGCGCGGCTTGACACCCTCCTGTCCTCTGCGGTGACCTTCTGCGCGGGTCTGTGCCCGCGCTCGATGTCGTCCACGAATTCCGAATGAACACCCGGCACGGCGCCGAAGCATCCTCAACTCTGCGGATGAGTCGTTTTTCCTGGCTGACGCTGCCGTTCTGGAGCCAGACGCGTGGCGGTATCGCCGACACCCCTGCAAAACACTTTGCCCGCCATCCGCACTGTTGGAAGATTACTGCACCGGCCGCAGGCCGTCACGCAGCTGACTCATTGTTTTCTAGGGGTGGCGGACCCGGCGCCGCAGCGGCTCAGCGGCGCCGCCGCGCAGCAGCCGTGGCTGCCAGGCCCAAGGCCAGCACCAGCGGCAACAGGCCAACGGGCTCGGGCACGGCGGCAGCCGCAAAACCCAGTTGGTCGCTGGCCACGCGCTGCAGCAGCGCGGCCTCGCGCGCGCTGATGCCCAAGTCGCGGGCCGCCACTTCACCCTGGCCGAAGTTCGCCGGGTCCTGGCCGGTGAGCGTGCCAAAAAGCGTCAGCGCGCTCAGGTAGGAACCCAGCACGCTGGCGTGGGTGCCGTCGTTGAACCACAGGTCCATCAGCCCGTCGGTCTGCGCGTCGGCTCCGTACAGATTGGCGGTGGCCAGGCCGTCGGCTATGGCTCGCATGAAGGCCTGGCCCACGGGTGCAATGCCGGCGATGCCGCCGCTGCCGTCGTCGTCGGCAAAATTCAGTGCGCGCACATAGGCGGCGGTGTTGTCATCGGTCAACGCCTGCAGGCCGGCGTAGTAGGAACGCGCCGGCGTGTTCAGGTCGTAGATGGCGTCGCCTGTGCGCGGGTTGACGGTGTTGGTGCCCGGTGGATTGATGAGGTTGGGCCGCGCCCAGGGCTGCATCAGGTAGACCTTGGCAGCAGCGTTGGCGTTGCTGTTTTGCGGGATCTCGCGCAGCGTGTTGTTGTCACAAGAGGCCGTGGTGCCGCCGGCGGCCACGCAGTTGGCTTGATTGCCGTGGATGGCGTTGTACATCGCACGTTCGCGATAGCTCAGCGCCGTGCCCTGGTGCACCCAGTTTTCGATCAGGTTGGCATAGGCCTGGAAGGCCGGAAAATTGGAGCCCAGTGCCACGCCGTTCACTGTCTTCGGTGGCAGTGCCTCGTCGCTCTGTTCCTGCAGCACCACCTGGTCCCAGCGCTGGCTGGCGATGTTGCCGCGCAGGTCCCAGTTGCTGTTGGCGGTGTTGAGGAAGTGGCCGCGCAAGGACGCCGCATTGCGCGACGACAGCGAGACGTCGTAGTTCAGACCGGCCTGCACCGTCAGCTGCTTGAAGATGCCTGGCACACCACCCCAGGCCACGGTCTGGCTGTGTGGCGAAAAGGAGGTGAACTCGGCGCCCGTGGCCGGGTTGATGGTGCCCACCGGGTAGGAATTGGTGCCCGTCAGGTTGGTGAACGGCGCGCCCGTGGTGAAGGCCAGCGCCGGGTTGTTGCCACCGTGCAGCGGCCCCTGCGGCTGCGTCAGGTCGTGTACGTTGGCGGCGTTGTAGGTCAGCACCGGGTCGAGGCGGCCGAAGGTGTAGCTGTTGCCGACAAACAGCACGCTGGTTTGTGCCACGCAGGTGGCGGCGCCGCACAGTGCGGTGGCCAGCAGGATCAGTTGTTTCATGGACTGGAGCCTCTTTGGTTGAATCGCATCGGGTGCAGGCGGACGGTGGCGCTGCCGCCCTGTTGAGCGGGCCCGCACAGGGGGCCTTGAGTTTCATGACGCGCGGCCGCGCCCCGCGTCATGCAGCACTTCCACATCAAGCGCGTCGAATGTGCACGTTTGGCGCCAGCGATCACATGGTCAATTACCCGTTGCCCCCGCAGCTGGGGGGGGCTCACGGGCCCGGTGCCGAAGCGGGTCGCCCGGGCCGTGGATGTGGCGGTACGGGCGTCGGCAGCATCAGCGGTGGCGCTGATGCAACATGGGCACCATGGGCACCATGGGCACCATGGCGGCAATGGGGCACAGTGTGGACGGAGGATGGCCCTTTTTGCGCTCAGCAACGCACAGGGTTGCGGCAGTAACGGTCGAGTTCACTCACGGTGCTGCGGCCGGCAACGGCCTGGCGCGCCGTGGGGCCCGATTCCAGGCTCAGCTTGGCTTCGTACTTCTTGAAGAACTCGGCAAAAAGTTCACCGCCCAGCGTGCCGGTGGCGGTGAGCGTGTCGGTTCGCACATCGTGCTCCAGCAACACGGCGCACAGTGGCTGTTCGGCCGGGCCCGCCAACACCTGGGCACCGCGAGCCGGATCGTACTGGCTGTGGTCGGCACAGCAGTGGATGAGGTCCGGCCCTTGGCTGGGCGTCTTGGGGTTGACGGCCGCCCCCCTGCGAAAGCTGATGAAACTCAGCTCGCGGGTGGGGTAGACCAGTTGGTGGGCGCAGATGGCACTGAAAGCCACCACGCTGCGGCGCGGACCCACGCCGCCAGGCCAGTGGTAGTCCTGCTGTCCTTTGGTCTTCAGGCTTGCAGGGCCGGCCGCCTTGCCCAGGTCAAGCAAGAATGCCGGCGTCGCCTCGAAGGGGTAGTGGAAGACGTAGTTGGTCTGTGCTTTCAACAGCGCAGTTTTGATGGGATGGCCCTTGTCGTCCACCAGCAAGGCCCGTGCATAAAGGCGCGGCGACGCTTGCGCAGCCCAGCTGCTGGTGGCCAGGCTGGCCGCCAGCGCACCTGCACCCAGTGCACATCCCTCCACCACAAATTCGCGCCTGTCCATGAATAAGCCCCTGGTTGCGAAGGCAGTTGTGAATCTGTTGCCAGCGTCAGTCAGCGCCAGTCAGCGTCAGTCAGCGTCAGTCAGCCCTGGGCTGGTGCAGCAGCCAGGCGCTCGCGGTGCCTTTGCACCTGTTCCAGCACCCGCACCGGCGCCGTACCACCCAGCACCTGGCGCGCGTTCAACGACCCGCGCAGCGTCAGCACCTCGGCCACGTCGGCGGTGATGTTGCCGTTCAGCGCCTGCAACTCGGCCAACGGCAGCGCCGACAGATGAATACCGCGCGCGAGGGCCGTCTTCACCGCGTGCGCCACGGTTTCGTGCGCGTCGCGGAACGGCAGGCCTTTTTTTACCAGGTAGTCGGCCAGGTCGGTGGCGGTGGCATAACCCTTCAAAGCAGCGGCTTCCATCGCATCGGCCTTGACGTGCATGCCGCCCACCATCTCGGCCATGATGCGCAGCGTGTCGGCCAGCGTGTCGACGGTGTCGAACAGTGGCTCTTTGTCTTCCTGGTTGTCTTTGTTGTAGGTCAACGGCTGGCCCTTCATCAGCGTGATCAGCCCCATCAGGTGGCCCACCACGCGCCCGCTTTTGCCGCGCGCCAGTTCGGCCACGTCAGGGTTGCGCTT
The DNA here is from genome assembly GCA_031398045.1 of Rubrivivax sp. Lineage (GTDB taxonomy): Bacteria > Pseudomonadota > Gammaproteobacteria > Burkholderiales > Burkholderiaceae_C > Rubrivivax. The sequence continues at coordinate 1,488 of JANNMQ010000947.1, read as the reverse complement.
CTGCGGCATGATGGAACTGCCGGTGCAGTAACGGTCGGCCAAGTCGATGAAGCCGAAGTTCTGGCTCATCCACAGCACAATTTCCTCGGCCAGCCGCGACACGTGCACCATCGCCAGCGCGGCGAAAGCGGTGAACTCGATCGCGAAGTCGCGGTCGCTGACGGCGTCCAGGCTGTTCTGGCAGACCTCGTCAAAGCCCAACAGACGCGCCACGAATTCGCGGTCCAGCGGGTAGCTGGTGCCGGCCAGCGCGGCGGCGCCCAGCGGCAGGCGGTTGACGCGTTTGCGTGCATCGTGCAGCCGCTCGGCGTCGCGCGCAAACATTTCCACATAAGCCAGCAGGTGGTGCGCAAAGCTCACCGGCTGCGCCACTTGCATGTGCGTGTAGCCGGGCATCACGGTCTGGGTATGCTGGGCTGCCAGGTTCACCAGCGCACGCTGCATGGCCACCAGCAGCACGGCCAGCTTGTCGATTTCGCCACGCAGCCACAGCCTTATATCGGTGGCCACCTGGTCGTTGCGGCTGCGGCCGGTGTGCAGGCGTTTGCCGGCGTCGCCCACCAACGCCGTCAGCCGCGCTTCGATGTTCAGGTGCACGTCTTCCAGTTCCAGCTTCCAGACAAACTGGCCGTTTTCGATTTCCTGCCGTATCTGCGCCATGCCACGCTGGATGTCGGCCAGGTCTTCAGCTCCAATCACGTCCTGCGCGGCCAGCATCTCGGCGTGCGCCAAGCTGCCTGAGATGTCGGCTTGCCACAGCCGTTTGTCGAACGTGACGCTGGCGGTGTAGCGCATCACCAGTTCGCTCATCGGTTCGGAAAACAGCGCCGACCAGGCCTGCTGCTTGTTGGCCAGCGGGTCAACCGACGGTTGACTGTGTACGGCGCCTGGCAGCGGGCCTGGGCTGCCGTGTGGGGGCTGGTGTGGTGTGGACATGGGTGGTCAGGGGCTGAATGCTGCAAACAACGAAGGGCTCGGGCCGGGCGCCGTTCCGTATTATCCGGTTGCTATGTGCAGCCACCTTTGATGAGAAAACCGCGGCGCAGGGGCCTGTTCGAGTCCTCTTCAAGCAGCGCCGTTGCGGCTACTGCCCAACGTGCTGAAAGCCTGTGGCCCGATTCCACGCAGCAGCCTGCGCTGGACAGTTCGGCCCACGCCATTTCGCGCTTTGACCCCGTGGCCGAAGAACGCGCGCGGCTGCAGACCCAGGCTGCCGCGGCTTTTGACGTCTGCCACCCGGCGCTGGCGCTGCGAGCGGTGCTGCTGGTGCAGGCCCTGGCGGTGGTGCCGGCGCTGGCCGGCGCCAACAGCCTGGCGCAGTGGGCCACGCGCCAGGCTGCGTTGTGTTTTGGAGGCTTGCTGGCCACCTTGTTGTGGCTGGTGGTGGTGTGTGCCTTGCGCACCGGGCTGGCTGCGCTGCGGCCTGCGCAGCGGGCGGCGATGGTGCTGTTGCTGGGTGGACTGGCTGCGCTGGCAGCGTGGGCACCG
>JANNMQ010000918.1:0-2467 GCA_031398045.1 Rubrivivax sp. | reverse complement strand
AAAGCCCAAGCCTGGTGCTGCTGGGCGAGTCGCCCGCGCACTGGCCCACTCTGAAAAACCTGCTGCAGCGCGCCAAGACCACCGGCCCTGCGGTTCACGACGCCCGCATCGCGGCTTTGTGCTTGCAGCATGGCGTGAGCGAGTTCTGGTCGGCCGACCGTGACTTCAACCGCTTTCCGAGCCTGAAGGTGGTGAACCCGCTGATCAGTTGAGCCCGCCGCGGCGCACGGCCATGCTCGTCAAGCGCTGAACAGCCCCAGGTTGCGCGTTGTGTAGTTGCCGATGTTGGGCGCCACCAGCGCCAGGTTGCTGTCGCTCACGCCCATCCAGCGCGCCAGCGTGGCGGCCAGTTGGTCCACGGCGGTGGTAGGCAGCAGGCGGCCCTGGCCCACGTCGTCTGGGCCGTTCACAGCCAGCGCCGGCAGCTGGCCATGAAAGCGGCCACCGGCCACCGCACCGCCCAGCACAAAGTGATGGCTGCCCCAGCCGTGGTCGCTGCCGTCGCCGTTGCTGGTCAGCGTGCGGCCGAAATCGCTGGCGGTGAAGCTGGTCACCTGGCTGGCCACGCCCAGCTCCACCGTGGCGTCGTAAAAGCTCTTCAACGCGCCGCCCACCTGGGTCAGCAGGCCCGGGTGCTGCGCCGCCAGAAAGTCGTGCAGGTCAAAGCCGCCCAGCGAGACAAAAAACACCTGGCGTCTGGCGCCCAGTGCCTGGCGCACGCTGATCAGCCGCGCCACCATGCGCAGCTGGGACGCCAGCGTGCTGGTGGTGTCGAACACCGTGTTCAATGCCGGTGCAGCGGCCAGCGCGGCGCTGAGCGTGGCATTGGCATCGATGGCGCGGCTCATCACGCGCGTGTGCTCGGCGCGCATCAGGTGCGTGTGCGGCGCGGTCACCAAACTGCGCAGCGCGGCACTGCAGGCGGCGCTGCCAAACAGATTGCTCTGGATGCCGCGCAGCGCCACGCTGCCGCTGCTGCTGACCTGGTATTGCACGGCGTCGCGCCCGCTCATGTAAACCGCATTGCCGCTGACGTTGACGCAGGTGAACGTGGCGCTGCCATTGCCGGCCATGAACAGGTCGCCGATGCGCCCGCCCCAGCCCGAGGTGCTGCCTTCGGGCAACGAGCTTTGCCACACCGACTGCTGGTCGTTGTGTGAAAACAGCTTGGGTGGCAGCGGCACATTGGCCGCCGTGTACTGCACCTTGCTGGTGGGCTGAATGAGAGTGCCCACGTTCAGCAACACCCCCAACTGGCCGCCTTCGAACAAGGTCTTCAGCGGCAGCAGTTCAGGCGCCAGCGCCAGCTGCCGGCCACCGGGCAGCGCCACGCTGGGCGTCAAGGCTGTGGCGGCCAGCGCGTCGCGTGCGGTGGCTATGCTGCCGCGCACGCGCAGGTATTCAGCGTGCGTGGCGGCGTCATAGGGCGGCAGCGTGTTGGTGTGGTCGTTGGCGCCGTACAGGAAAACGCAGACCAGGGCTTTGTAGTCCTCGGCAGCGGGTGTTGATGACTGGGCCGAGGCCTCGGCCATGGCCGCCAGGTTCACCGCCCATGGCGCGGCCACGCCGGCCAAAGACAGTTGGCTGGCTTGGCGCAAGAAGGCGCGGCGGGATGGGTGGTTCCGGACAGACCTCATCGGATCAACCTCACACGTTGCCCGTTCGGGCTGAGCCTGTCGAAGCCTGGCCGTGGAGGGGCTTCGACAAGCTCAGCCCGAACGGGGTATTGGTCACACCTGCACCAAATAGTCAGGCGCGCACAGCACCAGGTGCACCGCCGCGTAGACGCGGTTGTTGCGGCCCGCGTCTGACGTGGCAGCGATGCTGTCCACGGCTTGCGTGATGGTGTCTAGCGTGGCCGCTGGCAACGCATCGGCCGCCAGCAGCAGTGCTACCCGGCGCACCAGCACGGTTGCGTCACCAGCCAGCGCCAGCTCGGCAGCGTAGTCGGGCCGCAGTTCACCGGCGCCGCTGACGACAAAAGTCTGCGCATAGTTGGCCCAGCCCACCACCGACGATTCGTTGGTGATCTGGAACTCGGGCGCGGTGACGCCCTGCATGCCCAGTGCCGAGTTGGGCGGCACATAACCTGGCCTGAAAAAGTTGAACACCGACGGCGAACGCAGCGGGCTTTGACCCAGGCGGGTGGCAGGGTCTGACAGGTTGCCGACGTTCCACAGGTCGGTGGGCGAGCCCACCCCGAACGTGCGCGCCCATTGCACAAAACGCACCAGTGGTTCACGCAGCTTGCCGCGCGTGGTTTGCCCGCCCGTGTCACCCGCCGTCGGGGCGCTGCGCGCCTCCGCATCCAGCAACACGGCGCGCAGCACGGCTTTCAGGTCGCCGCGCACGCCGCTGCCGTTGTTGTTGAACACCGCCGCCACACGGCCCACGTAGGCTGCGCTGGGGTTGCTCGACACCAGCCGCTGTATCAGCTGGCGCGACAAAAACGGCGCCACATTGGGGT
>JANNMQ010000909.1:0-3922 GCA_031398045.1 Rubrivivax sp. | reverse complement strand
ACGAAGGCCTGCACATCAGCAGTGACGACTTTGCCGGCAACACCCTGCGCGCACGTGCCTGGGACACCCAGCGCCGGCTGGCCGATTTGGCCCGGCCCGTAGACCGCCAGCGCTGGAACTCCAGCGCCCACATCGTCAACGCCTTTGCCGCGCAGGGCAATCGCATCGTGTTTCCGGCCGGCATGCTGCAACCGCCTTTTTCTGACGGCTTCGCCGACGATGCCAGCAACTACGGTGCCATCGGCATGGTGATCGGCCACGAGATCACGCACCACTTCGACGACCGCGGGCGCCAGTTCGACGCCGTGGGCAACCTGCGCGACTGGGGGCAGCCGGCAGATGCCGCCGCCTACAAAACACGCGCCGAATGTGTGGCGCAGCTGTACAGCAGCTACGAACCCCTGCCCGGTGTGCGCATCAATGGCCAGCAGATGCTGGGCGAAAACATCTCTGACTTCGGTGGCATCCACATCGCCTTTGATGCCTTGCAGCTGGCGCCGCAACGCCAGCGCGCCGCCGGGCAAACGGTGCCGCTGGTGAACGGCCAGACGCCGGAACAGCGCTTCTTTCTCGCCAATGCGGTGATCTGGCGCGACAAGGTGCGCGCGGAAGCGCTCATCAACCAGCTGCGCACCGGCCAGCACTCACCCAGCCGCTACCGCGTGCTGGGGCCGATCAGCCACATGCCTGCTTTTGCACAGGCTTTTGGCTGCAAGGCGGGTGACGCGATGGTGGCGGCCGATCCGATCGTGATCTGGTAGCGGCGCGCTGGCTGCCTGACTGGCAGGGGCGGGTCAGCACTGGCTGGTGGCGCAGGGCCACTGCGTTACAACAGGGTATGCGACCCACCCTCCTCTACCAAGACCAGATCATCACTGCCGACGACTTTGAGCAGCGCTGGAAACAGAGCGCTGCTGCGCTGCAAAACGCCGGTGTGAGCGAAGGCGCCGTGGTGGCGCTGTTGATGCGCAACAGCCCCGAGGCGGTGGAACTGATGATGGCCACGCGCCACCTGGGCGCCCAGTGGTGCCCAGTGAACTGGCACTTTCTGACCGACGAGGTGCAGTACATCCTGGCCAACAGCGGCGCCTGCGTGCTGGTGGCCGACGCTGCATTGCTGAGCGCATTGCAAGGGCTGGACACCCACGGCGTGCAGGTTTTCACCACCACGCAGTGGCAAGCGCTGCGTGATGCCACGCCGGCCATCGAGACAACCGCCGCGCCGCCGCGCGGCGCCATGTTCTACACCTCGGGCACCACCGGCAGGCCCAAAGGCATCGTGCGCCAGCCGATGAACGCCACGCAACAGGTGGCCGCCACAGCCATGCGCCGCATGGCCTACGGCGTGGACACCGACCAGCACGGCGGCATGCGCGCACTGCTCAATGCTCCTTGGTACCACAGCGCGCCCAACAGTTATGCCCTGGGCATCGCGCAGGAAAGCGGCACGCTGGTGATCGAAGACCGTTTTGACGCCGAACGCACATTGGCGCTGATAGACCAGCACCAACTGACCCACGCCTACCTGGTGCCCACCATGTACGTGCGCTTGTTGGCACTGCCGAGCGCGGTGCGCAGCCGCTACAGCCTGCAGTCGATGCGCTTTGTGTCTTCTACCGGCAGCCCCTGCCCGCCGCAGGTCAAGCGCGACATGATTGCCTGGTGGGGCCCCGTCATTTTTGAGTGTTATGGTTCCAGTGAACTGGGCTATATGACGATGCTCAGCAGCGACCAAGCGCTGCAAAAACCCGGCTCGGCCGGGCCGCCGATGCCGGGCGTGGTGCTGAAAATTTTGGACGAAGACGGCCACGAACAACCGGCCGGCACACCGGGGCTGATCTACATCGACCAGCCCGCCACGGCCGACTTCAGCTATGTGGGCAACACCGAAGCGCGCCAGCGCATGGAACGCTCAGAGCCCCAACACCAGGGCCTGAAAACCATGGGCGACATCGGCTACCTGGACGAAGACGGTTTTCTCTTCATCGTCGACCGCAAGGCCGACATGGTGATCAGCGGCGGCGTCAACATCTACCCGGTGGAAGTAGAAAGCCAACTGCAGTGCATGCCTGGCGTGGCCGATTGCGCGGTGTTTGGCATCCCAGACGACGAGTTCGGCGAAGCCCTGGCCGCTGCCGTGCAAACCCACCCTGGCACGGCACTGACCGAAGCCGACGTGCGCAGCTGGCTGCGCGAGCGCCTGGCCGGCTACAAGGTGCCACGCGTGGTGAGCTTTCACGAACAACTGCCGCGTGAAGAGACGGGCAAGATCTTCAAGCGCAAGTTGCGAGAGCCGCACTGGGCGGGGCGTACCCGCCGCGTCTGACTTCTGAGACTGGGCAGGGCGTGCCCGCCGCGTCTGACTTTTGTGACTGACGGGGCGTACCCGCCGCGTTTGACCTGCATCACTGTGGCGAGCGCTCGCCGCAGCCGCTTCAGTGCAACCTGATCGCCATGTCAAAGCGCCAGGTGCGGCGGATTTCGACAACGTCAAACTCGCTGGCCAGTGCCGGCGAAAAGGCCGGGTAAGGCGCCTGGCTGAGCACCACGCGGCGCACCGCTTCGTCCAGTTCAGGCACGCCACTGGCACGGACAAAAACCACCGACTCCACCGAACCGTCGGCCCGCAGCGCCACCGTCACCACCGGGTCGGTGTGGGTGCGAAGGGCCGCTTCGCGCACCAGGTCGTAGGTCATGTTCAGCTGGATCTTGCGCGCCCAGGCTTCGGCATACAGCACCAGTTCTGCGTTGGTGTCGGCGCGGCCGAACAGGCGACCGCGCCGCGCCGTGCTGGCTGAGGGGGGCAGCCCACCCGGCTGCCGCGCCGCTGCCGCCGCATCGCGCCGCGCGGCCTCTTCATCCAGCTGGCGACCCATGGCACGCCGCGCGGCTTCGCGCCGGGCATCGTCGGCTTGTGCAGCCTGTACCCGGGCCGCCTCCAGTCTGGCCACTGCTTGCTGGGCAGCTTGCTGAGCTGCCGCTGCCTGCCGTGCAGCCGCCACGCGTTCTGATTCTTGGCGTTCGGCCTCCAGCCGTTGAGTTTCCAGACGTTGAGTCTCCAGGCGTTGGGTTTCCAGGCGTTGGGTTTCCAGCCGAGCCGCTTCTGCCCGCTGCGCGTCGCGACGTGCAGCTTCCAGGCGCGCCAGTTCCTCACGGGCCGCCAGCTGCCGGGCTGCCGCTTGGCGCTCGGCCTCCAGCCTGGCTGCAGCCTGGCGTTCGGCTTGCAGCCGCAGGGCCTCCAGGCGTGCCGTTTCGCGGCTCGCCGCTTCCTGCTGCGCTGCGGCCTGCCGCGCCACCTCCTGCCGCTGGGCTTCAAGGCGCTGGGCTTCCTCGCGAGCCGCTTCCGCCCTCAAAGCTGCAACTCGGGTGGCCTCCAGCTGCGCGGCTGCTTGCCGAGCTGCCGCTTGTTGCGCGGCCTCGCGTTCCAGACGCTCTTGTTGAGCCCGTTCTGCGGCACGGTCTTGCTCCAGTTTGGCCCGAGCGTCCCGGACGGCCCGAGCAGCCTGGGCGGCCTGAACCGATTCGGCGGCGCTTGCCGCCTGGGCGACTGCGCTCGCCACTTCGGCAGCCGGCCTTGGCGCCCGCGGGCTCGACGCTGCCTGTGCTGCGGCAATGACCGTGGTGGGTACCCTGGGAACCGCAGGCAACACGGGAGCGGCCATGCCGGAACGATCCACAGCCAGCAGCCGGGGGGCGGGCAAGGGTGCTGGGCTTGCATCGGCCGGCGCCCAGCTGCGCAGCGTTGCCATGGCCTCAGGTGCGGTCGCAGGCGCAGGTAGGGGCGGCATGGGCGGTGGGGGTTCAGGCTCGGCAGCATCGGCCGTCACCGGCGCCTGCAAAGGCAGCGGTTCTGGCGCTGCCGCGGTTTTCGGCGACGGCGCCGGTAACTGAGCAGGTAACTGAGCAGGTAAGGTGACAGGAA
>JANNMQ010000789.1:0-2154 GCA_031398045.1 Rubrivivax sp. | reverse complement strand
GCCCTGCAGGTAATTCATCACCATATAGACCGTTTCGTTTTCCCTGAAGAAATTCAGCACGCTGACCACGCTGGGGTGGCTGATCTGCGCCAGCGAACGGCCCTCTTCAAAAAAACTTTTCAGGCCCAGGCGGTACAGCGGCTGCTTGTCAGGCTTGACACGCGGCGTCAGTTCCCCGGTGGACCGCTCGGCCAGCGAAGCCGGGAGATACTCCTTCACCGCCACCAGCTGCTGCCCCTCGCCTTCGGCCAGGTAAACCACGCCAAAACCACCGGCAGCGAGCTTCTTGACGATGGTGTAACCCCCGACCACGGTGCCTGAAGGCAACGGCGCAGGTTTGGGCTTTGACATAATGGAATGAGACTTTTTGGCGGTGAAACAATGACGGTTTATAGCATGACGGGCTACGCCAATGCGGCGTCCGAAAGTACGGCTGCACCCTCTGCAGTCAGTGTCGAAGCGCGCTCCGTCAATGGCCGATTTCTCGACCTGGCGCTGCGCCTGCCCGACGAAATGCGCGGACTGGAACCCGCCCTGCGCGAACTGCTGACCGGCAGCTTCAAGCGCGGCAAAATCGAGCTGCGGGTGGCCACGGCGCGCGAGTCCGACAGCGCCCTGCCCATGCCCAGTTCAGAGCAATTCAACCGCCTCTTGCACGTGCAGGGGTCGGTGCAGGGCTGGATGCCGCAAGCCTGTGCACTGTCGGTCAACGAGGTGCTGCAGTGGTGCCGCCACGCTGGCACAGCCGAAAAACTGGACGAGCCGGCGATGGACGCGGCGCGCCGCTGCGTGGCCGCGCTGCAAGATGCCCGCGCTCGCGAAGGCGCTCGCCTGGCCGCGATGCTGCAGGACCGCGTCACGCTGCTGCGCGGCCTGGCCGCCCAGGCCGCGCCGCTGTTGCCGCAGGTGGTGCAAAGGCAGCAGGCACGCTTCCTGGACCGCTGGAACGAAGCCCTGGCCCAGGTCAAGGCCGCCAGCGGCGCGGCGCTGTCGATACCCGAACAAGCGCTGCACGAACGTGCCTTGGGCGAAGCCGCCAGCTACGCCATCCGCATCGATGTGGCCGAGGAACTGACGCGCCTGGCGTCGCACCTGGACGAAATAGAACGGCTGCTGAATAAGGGCGGCGAACTGGGCAAGCGGCTGGAGTTCCTGATCCAGGAATTGCAGCGTGAAGCCAACACGCTGGGCAGCAAGTCGGCGGCGCTGGAGCTGACCAACCTGTCGGTGGAAATGAAAGTGGCCATTGAGCAGATGCGTGAGCAGGTGCAAAACATTGAGTAGCTCTTCGGGGGGGTCCCACGAGGGCAAACATTCAGTGAACCCGTAGCCGACCCCCTGGCCCGAGGAGCCGATCACGCGCACAGGACGCGAGCGAAGTCCTTGCGCAGTGGATACAGCCCGATGTCCATGATCGGGACGATCTGGTGGTTCACACGGCTGTTTTTGCCACGTCCTGTGGTCTGGCCAACCTGGGGCCAGTTGGCGGCCTTGTAGCAAGTCCCGCGATGGCGCTGGGGCTCCACGAAGGTTTCCAGCAGCTCGACCAGCCCGCGATCCGGGTCGTGCGCATGTCTGACGCGGCACTGGCCAAAGGCGTCGATCGCCTGAAGATCGCCGGCGTCGACGTGCAGGTCTTCAACGCGGCCCGGACCAGCGTCGACTGCTTCCGGTTCCGCAACAAGGTCGGCCTGGACGTGACGCTCGAAGCACTGCGCAACGGGCCCGAAGGAATCCACACACGCATGCACCTCATTCCTGCCGTCGACGACTTGCGCATTCAAGCAGTACGTACGCCTCCGCACAGACCCAGGCCGGGATCGGATGCACCGTGACTGCAGGTCAAAGTCTCGCGTCGCGAGATGGCGGATCACCCTTGAGTCAACGCCAAAGGACAACGCGATGCAGGCCCTCATCTACAACGGACCCGGCAAGAAGAATCTCGAAAACAGGCCCAAGCCCGTTGTCCAGGCGCCGACCGACGCTGTGGTGAAAATCACCAAGACGACCATCTGCGGCACCGACCTGCACATCCTCAAAGGCGACGTGCCCACCTGCGTACCGGGCACCGTGCTGGGCCACGAGGGTGTCGGCATCGTCGACACCGTGGGTGCAGGTGTCACGACCTTCAAGTCCGGGGACCGGGTGCTGATC
>JANNMQ010000784.1:0-5959 GCA_031398045.1 Rubrivivax sp. | reverse complement strand
CACACCGAAAACCAGGACCATGGCCTGGACAAGGCGCTGGACGTGAAGCTGATTGAACGCTGCCTGCCCGCGCTGGAGCGCGGCGAGAAAGTGCAGTTCATGGAAGAGGCACGCAACCGCAACCGCTGTCTGGGCGCCATGCTGTCGGGCGAGCTGGTGCGCCGCCGCCCCGAGGGCCTGCCCGACCACACCATCTTCATGCAGATGGAAGGCACGGGTGGCCAGAGTTTTGGTGCTTTCCTGGCCACCGGCATCACGCTGTACCTGATTGGCGACGCCAACGACTACACCGGGAAAGGCCTATCAGGCGGACGGGTGGTGGTGCGGCCCAGCATCGAATTCCGCGGCGACACGACGCAGAACATCATCATCGGCAACACCGCGCTGTACGGTGCCACCAGCGGCGAGGCCTACTTCCGCGGCGTGGCCGGTGAACGTTTTGCGGTGCGGCTGTCGGGCGCCAGTGCGGTGGTGGAAGGCACCGGCGACCACGGCTGCGAATACATGACTGGCGGCACTGCGGTGGTGCTGGGCAAAACCGGCCGCAACTTCGCAGCCGGCATGAGTGGCGGCGTGGCCTATGTGTACGACGAAGACGGCCAGTTCACCAAGCGCTGCAACACCAGCATGGTGGCGCTGGACAAGGTGACGGCCAAAGAAGAGCAGACCGGCCCCGCCTTGGGCTGGCATGCGGGCACCGCCGATGAAGTGCTGCTGAAAAAGCTGATCGAAGACCACCACAAGTGGACCGGTAGCCTGCGCGCCCGTGAACTGCTGGACCGCTGGGCTGACGCACGTGGGCGTTTCGTGAAGGTCTACCCTTTTGAGTACAAGCGCGCATTGGCCGAACGTGCCGCGAAGGCTGCAAAAACCACCGCCTCTGCAGCCAGTGACACGGCCAGCAAGCCCAAGGCCGAAGTTGAAACGGTGCCGGCCAAATAGGCGACACCCCAATCTCCGTTCGGGCTGAGCCTGTCGAAGCCCCGCCACTGTTGCGGCGGCCCTTCGACTTGCCTTCAGTCCTGAGCCTGACGAAGGCTCAGTGCAAACGGGATAGGGGCTGAGTCTCGACAAACGCAAACCCCAACAGGTTAATCATCATGGGCAAAGTCACTGGTTTTATGGAATTTGAGCGGCTGGAAGAGGGCTACGAGCCCGTGCCGCAGCGTCTGAAGACGTGGAAAGAATTTGTCATCACGCTGGCCGAAGACAAAGCCAAGGTGCAGGGCGCGCGCTGCATGGACTGCGGCACGCCGTTTTGCAACAGCGGCTGCCCGGTGAACAACATCATCCCGGACTTCAACGACCTGGTGTACCGGGGCGACTGGCAGTCGGCCATCGAGACCCTGCACAGCACCAACAACTTTCCTGAATTCACCGGCCGCGTCTGCCCCGCGCCCTGTGAAGCCGCCTGCACGCTGAACGTCAACGACGATCCCGTCGGCATCAAAAGCATTGAACACGCCATCATCGACCGCGCCTGGCAAGAGGGCTGGGTGACACCGCAGCCCGCCACCACCAAGACCGGCAAAAAAGTGGCCGTGGTGGGCAGCGGCCCTGCCGGCCTGGCCGCCGCGCAGCAGCTGGCCCGCGCTGGCCATGCGGTGACGGTGTTTGAAAAAAACAGCCGTATCGGCGGCCTGCTTCGCTACGGCATCCCCGACTTCAAGATGGAGAAGAACCACATCGACCGCCGCATCACGCAGATGCAGGCCGAGGGTGTGGTGTTCCGTACCAGCGTGCTGGTGGGCACCTTCCCAACCGACAGCAAGGTCACCAACGACGCGCAAGAAACCATCAGTGCAGAAACGCTGAAAGCGCAATTCGACGCCGTGCTGCTCACCGGCGGCAGCGAAATCAGCCGCGACCTGCCGGTACCCGGCCGCGAACTGGACGGTGTGCACTACGCGATGGAATTTCTGCCGATGCAGAACAAGGTGGTGGCCGGCGACAAGCTGAAAAGCCAAATCCGCGCTGACGGCAAACACGTCATCGTGATTGGTGGCGGTGACACTGGCAGCGACTGCGTGGGCACCAGCAACCGCCACGGTGCTGCCAGCGTGACACAGTTTGAACTGATGCCCATGCCGCCTGTGCAAGAAGACAAACCGCTGGTGTGGCCTTACTGGCCCACCAAGCTGCGCACCAGCAGCAGCCACGACGAAGGCTGCCAACGCGAATTTGCCATTGCCACCAAAGAAGTCATCGCCGGCACCGGTAAAGACAAAGGCAAGGTCAAGGCGCTGAAAACGGTCAACGTGCAGTGGCAGAACGGCAGAACAGTGGAAGTGCCGGGCAGCGAAAAAGAGTGGAAGGCCGACCTGGTGCTGCTGGCGATGGGATTTGTGGCGCCGGTATCCACGGTGCTGGAAGCCTTCGGCGTCGACAGAGACACACGCGGCAACGCCAAGGCCACCACCGACGGCACCGGCTGCTACAAGACCAACGTCGACCAGGTGTTTGCCGCCGGCGACATGCGCCGCGGCCAAAGCCTGGTGGTGTGGGCCATCCGCGAAGGCCGGCAGGCAGCGCGCGCGGTGGATGAATACCTGATGGGCGTCAGCGCGCTGCCGCGCTGAGTTTTGCACTGCTGGGCGCGGTGCGCGTGGGTGTGTCCTGGCCAAACCAGGGTAAGCCCTAGCGTGCGAGAATCCGCGCCACTTTGATATTCGGGTGCAGAGGCCACACGGTGGCGGCACCCCCACACACTTGGCCTCCGACACCTTCATCGAGATCGACCATGTCACGTTCGGCTACGACAACAGCCGAACCATCCTGGCCGACATCTCGCTGAAGTTTCCGCGTGGCAAAGTCACTTCCATCCTGGGTGGTTCTGGCTGCGGAAAAACCACGTTGCTGCGCTTGATAGGCGGCGTGCATGCTGCCGACAAAGGCCGCGTCGTGTTTGACGGCGAGGTGGTGAACATCCGCGACAACGAGCAGCTTTTTCGCCTGCGCCGTCGCCTGGGCATGTTGTTTCAGTTCGGCGCGCTGTTCACCGACTTGACCGTGTTTGACAACGTGGCCTTCCCGATGCGCGAACACACCGCGCTGCCCGAGGCCATGATCCGCGACCTGGTGCTGATGAAGTTGAACGCCGTGGGTCTGCGTGGCGCCGCACACCTGCGCATCAGCGAGGTTTCAGGCGGCATGGCACGCCGCGTGGCACTGGCGCGTGCCATTGCGCTGGACCCCGAACTGATCATGTACGACGAGCCCTTTGCCGGCCTGGACCTGATCAGCATGGGCGTGGCCGCCAAGCTCATCCGCACGCTGAACGACGCCACCGGTGCCACCAGTTTGGTGGTCAGCCATGACGTGCCGGAATGCATGTCCATCAGCGACCACGTCATCCTGCTGGCCAACCAGGGACGCGTGGTGGCGCAAGGCACGCCAGCCGAACTGATGGCCAGCATGGACCCCGAAACACGCCAGTTTGTGCGCGGTGAACCAGACGGCCCGGTGAAGTTCCATTATCCGGCGCGTGACATCGGTGTTGACTTCGGTGTCGCCGCGGCTTCCGCTTCCACCGAGGTGCCGGCATGAACTTCGTGCAGCGGCTGGGCGCCACCGCGCTGGACCAGTTTCGCGGTTGGGGCCATGCGGCGTTTTTCTTCCTCGATCTGATGCGCGCCCTGCCCGCTTCATTGCGGCGTTTTGGCCTCGTGGTGGCGCAGATCTACGCCATCGGCAACCGTTCACTCATCATCATCATGGCCTCGGGGCTGGCGGTGGGTTTTGTGCTGGCGCTGCAGATGTACTACGCGTTGGTAGCTTACGGTGCTGCTGAAAGCCTGGGCCTGATCGTCAACCTGGCGCTGGTGCGTGAACTGGGGCCGGTGGTCACGGGCCTGCTGTTTGCGGGCCGCGCTGGCACGTCGCTGACGGCAGAAATCGGCCTCATGAAAGCCGGTGAACAACTGGCCGCGATGGAGCTGATGGCCATCGACCCCAAGGCGCGTGTGCTGGCGCCGCGCTTCATCGGCGGCATCATCTCCATGCCGATACTGGCGATCCTGTTTTCAGCCGTCGGCATTCTGGGCGCCTATGTGGTGGCGGTGCTGCTGATTGGCGTCGATGCCGGTAACTTCTGGTCCATCATGCAGACCAAGGTGGACGTGGTGCGCGACGTGGGCAACGGCCTCGTCAAGGCCTTCGTGTTCGGCGTCATCTGCACCGTGGTGGCGCTGTACCAGGGCCATGAAACCGAAGCCACGCCTGAGGGCGTGGCTTACGCCACCACACGCACAGTGGTGATTTCCTCGTTGTGGGTGCTGGGCATGGACTTCATCCTGACCGCGCTGATGTTTTCAACTCCTTAGGCCAGAGCCGGAGACTGTCTTCAAATGGGCAAGAAGAGCATCGAAACCCTGGTCGGCGGCTTTGTGCTGCTGGGCATGTTGGGCCTTGTGTTTCTGGCCCTGAAAGCGGCCAACCTGGGCGGCGTGGGCGGCAGCGACACCTACGCGGTGCAGGCCCGCTTCGACAACATCGGCGGCCTGAAGGTGCGTGCGCCGGTGCGCAGTGCCGGTGTTACCGTGGGCCGGGTAACTGGGATCTCGCTGGACCCGAAAAGCTTTCAGGGTGTGGTGAAGATGGACATCGAGCGGGCTTATCGGTTTCCCAAGGACTCTTCAGCCAAGATTCTGACAGCCGGCTTGTTGGGCGACCAGTACATCGGCATGGAGCCTGGCGGCGACGACAAGAATCTGGAGCCCGGCGAAACCGTGGCGCAGACACAGTCGGCGGTGGTGCTTGAAAACCTGATTGGCCAGTTCATGACCGGCAAGGCCGGAGAAGCAGCCGCGGCACCTGCCGCTGTGTCTGCGGCCACAGCGGCACCGGCCGCTTCTGGAGCCGGCAAGTGAGCACCCGACGCTGGGGGTGGGCCCGGGCTGCGGCACTGCTGGTCGCGTTGGCTGCGCTGGCGGGCTGCGCCACCACCACGCCCACAGGTACGGTGTCAACGGCTGGCACTGCAACGTCACCCGCGGACCCTTGGGAAAACTGGAACCGCAAGGTCTACGCTTTCAACGACGCCATTGACAACGCGGTCCTCAAGCCCGTGGCTGAAACCTACCGCAAGGTGCTGCCCGAGCTGGTGCGCACCGGCATCAGCAATGTCTTTGGCAACATTGGCGATGTATGGTCGGCCGTCAACAATTTGCTGCAAGGAAAAGTGCAGTACAGCCTGGAAATGGGCATGCGTGTGGCCACCAACACCTTGTTTGGACTGGGGGGCCTGCTTGACCCGGCCAGCGAGATGGGCCTGAAGCGCCGCCAGGAAGACTTTGGCCAGACGCTGGGCCGCTGGGGCGTGGGTAGCGGGCCGTATGTGGTGCTGCCACTGCTGGGCCCTTCCACACTGCGCGACACCAGCGCGCTGGTGCTGGACCGGCAGGCCAGTGCCTCCAGCCTGGCTACCAACAGCAACGCCAGTGTGGGCATCACCTCGCTGGAAGTGGTGCACCTGCGTGCCGGGCTGCTCGACACCACACGCATGATCGACGACGTAGCGTTGGACCGTTACACCTTTGTGCGCGAAGCCTACCTGTCCAGGCGGCTGAACGCCGTGTTGGACGGTACGGCACCGGCAGCGGCCGCCAATTCAGATCCGGGCGACAGCCCAGCACCGCAGGCCAAACCGACACAACCGCCGCTGCCGCCCAAACCAGCCAGCAATTGAAAACGTGCCGTTCTGCGCGGCGGCTTGTGAACCGCGCAGCCACACCAAGCGTTATGACCCTGCGGCAAACCACCGCTGACCAAAAAGAAAGAACTACCGTGTTCATCAAGAAGCTGATCACCCTGTTGTCGCTGGGCTTTGTGCTGGGCACCGCTGTAGCGCAAAGCGACGGCGGCGCCGAAAAGCTGGTGCGCCAGATCTCCACGGACGTGATTGACAGCGCCAAAAGTGACAAGGCCATTCAAGGCGGCGACTTCGGCCGCATCCTGGCAC
>JANNMQ010000741.1:0-8467 GCA_031398045.1 Rubrivivax sp. | reverse complement strand
ATGCCAGCGTCGATGTGCTGCAGGATCAGGAAATCCGCAGCGGCATCAAGGCCTATTCCGATTGGCCGACGATTCCGCAGCTCTACGTCAATGGCGAATTTGTCGGCGGTTCGGACATCATGATGGAGATGTACGAATCGGGTGAACTGCAGCAGCTGCTGACCAAAGCCTGAGATGACGGCAGCGGCGCCGCTGCAGCCCGCACCAGAATGGCGGGTGGCGGGCCGCACCCGGTTGGTGGTCGGAATCACCGGCGCCACAGGCGCCATTTACGCCACCCAGTTGCTGCAACGCGCACGTCAGTTGGGTGTTGAAACCCATTTGGTGGTCACGCCTTCCGGGGTGCTGAATGCCCACCACGAACTGGGCCTGGACCGCAAAGGCCTGGAGGCTTTGGCCGACCACGCCTACGCCCCTGGCGACATCGGTGCTTGCCTGGCCAGCGGCAGTTTTGGCGCTGCGGCCATGGTGGTGGCGCCCTGTTCGATGAAGTCGCTGGCCGCCATTGCGCACGGGTTTTCAGACAACCTGCTGACCCGCGCAGCCGACGTCACTTTGAAAGAACGCCGCCGGCTGCTGCTGATGGTGCGTGAGACTCCTTTCAACCTGGCACACCTGCGCAACATGACCGCCGCCACCGAAATGGGCGCCATCATCTTCCCGCCGCTGCCGGCCTTTTACCTGCGCCCAACCAGCATCGACGAGATGGTGGCTGAAAGCGTGGAGCGCGTGCTGGCGCTGCTGAACCTGCAGGGCGCCGTGCCCCAGGAATGGCGCGGCCTGTAAACAGCCACGGGCAGCGAAGCCCAGCGCGTGTGCATCAGGCGGCCACGTCCCACTGGCGACGGGCACCAAACACCAGGTTGGGATATTCGGCGCGCCCGCGGCTGCCGTTGTAGCGGCCCAGCGCCAGGAACAAGTCACCCCGCTCGCGGTCCAGGTAATGGCGCAGGATGACGCAACCAAAACGCAAGTTGGTCTGCAAGTGAAACAAGCGCTTGTCGTCGCCGTCACCGATGGCGCGCACCCAAAACGGCATCACTTGCATGTAGCCCCGCGCTCCGGCACTGCTGATGGCGTATTTGCGAAAGCCGCTTTCCACCTGGATCAAACCCAGCACCAGAGAAGTCTCCAGCCCCGCGCGCCGACTTTCGTACCAAACGGTTTCCAGGAATTCCACACGCGTGTGGTGCTCGGCCTTGCGGCGCTTCAGACGTTCGCTGGTGGCGCCCAGCCAGCGCAGATAGGCCATGCGCTGATCGATCTGGGCAAACAGCGGCCGCGGCGGGGCCGCATCGGCCACCGACGCGGCCAGCGCCGTGCGCACGGCATCGGCCAGCGGTTCTTCCTGTTGCGGGCCTGCATGCACCGCCCGCAAGCCCAGGGCGGGCGCCAATGCAGCGGTCAGCAGCGCGCGGCGCTGCACAGCCCGTGTCATGCGGGGGGGGCAGCTTTCAGCGCAGCTTGCACCGCAGACGCCACATGCGCGGCCACATCAGCCACCGCCACTTCCTGCGCTGCAGCTGCTCGGCGGCCTTGCACTTCCACCGTACCGGCCTTCAGGCCACGGTCTGAGAGCACCACACGCAGGGGCACCCCAATCAGTTCCCAGTCGGCAAACATCGCACCGGGGCGCTCGCCGCGGTTGTCCAGCACCACGTCCACACCCAGGCCCTGCAATGCATCGTGCAAACTGTCGGCGGCGGCGCGAACGTCGTCGCTGCGGTCGTAGCCGATGGGGCACAGCACAACCTGGAACGGTGCCATCGCCATCGGCCAGATGATGCCGCGCTCATCAAAGTTTTGTTCGATGGCTGCGCCCAGCAAACGGGTCACGCCAATGCCGTAACAGCCCATCACCATCAGCTGCGGTTTGCCGTTTTCGTCCAGGAAAGTGGCCTTCATTGGTTCGCTGTATTTCGTGCCCAGCAAAAATACATGGCCCACCTCGATGCCACGCTGTATGGCCAGCACGCCCTTGCCGTCAGGCGATGGGTCACCCGCCACCACGTTGCGCAGGTCGGCGACCAGGTCGGGCTCGGGCAGGTCGCGGCCCCAGTTCAGGCCGGTGTAGTGGAAGTCGGCCACATTGGCGCCGCAGACAAAGTCAGCCATCTGGGCCACGGTGCGGTCGGCCACCACCATCACCGGCTTGAGCAGACCAACCGGCCCCAGATAACCCGGCTTGCATCCGAAGTGGTCTTCGATCTCGGCCACGGTGGCGAAGCGGAAGCCGCCCTTCAGCCCCGGCAGTTTGCCAGCCTTGATCTCGTTCAGATCATGGTCGCCCCGCACCAGCAGCAGCCAGACCACACTCTTGATGACATCGCCCGCGGCGTTTTTTTCATCGGTGGCCAGCACCAGCGACTTGACCGTGCGCTGCAGCGGCAGGCCGAGCAAGGCCGCCACGTCGGCACAGGTGCTCTTGCCAGGCGTGGGAGTCTTGGCCATGGGCTGCAGCGGCGCCGCGCGCTCGGGCAACAGTGCCACACCTTCAGCCAGTTCGATGTTGGCCGCATAGTCGCCGGCAGGGCAATAGACGATGGCGTCTTCGCCGGTGTCGGCGATCACCTGGAATTCTTGCGACATGTCGCCGCCGATGGAGCCCGTATCGGCAGCCACGGCGCGGTAGGTCAGGCCCATGCGGTCGAAGATGGTGCAGTAAGCGCCGCGCATGGCGTCATAGCTGCGGCGGCCGGCTTGCAGATCGCGGTCAAAGGAATAGGCGTCCTTCATCGTGAATTCACGCCCGCGCATGACGCCAAAGCGCGGCCGGCGCTCGTCTCTGAATTTCGTCTGTATGTGATAGAAGTTACGCGGCAGCTGTTTGTAGCTGCGCAGCTCCTGGCGCGCGATGTCGGTGATGACCTCTTCGCTGGTGGGCTGGATGACGAAGTCGCGGTCGTGCCGGTCTTTCACGCGCAGCAGCTCGGGGCCGTAGGCCTGGAAGCGGCCTGATTCCTGCCACAGCTCAGCGGGCTGCACCACCGGCATCAAGAGTTCAACACCGCCGGCGCGGTCCATCTCTTCGCGGATGATGGCCTCTACCTTGCGGATCACGCGCAGACCCATCGGCATGTAGCTGTAGATGCCGGCGCCCAGGCGCTTGATCATGCCGGCGCGCAACATCAACTGGTGGCTCTTGACTTCAGCGTCAGCCGGCGCTTCCTTGAGGGTGGAGACAAAGGTTTGGGTGGCTTTCATGGGCTCGCGGTTTGCAGGCCCGTTGAACGCGCTGCCCGGGCCCTGCAAGCGCGTTGTGTAACGCATGCGGGTTATCCAGAGTTCGCGCTGCGCACAGAGCCGGTGCAATAATGAAATCAGTGAAAAATTCGGGGTCTGATTATGCTCGACAGGGAAGGCTTCAGGCCCAATGTCGGCATCGTCCTGTTGAACGCCCGCAACCAGGTTTTCTGGGGCAAGCGACTGCGCACCCATTCGTGGCAGTTTCCTCAAGGCGGCATCAAGTACGGTGAATCGCCTGAGCAGGCGATGTTGCGAGAACTGCACGAAGAGGTGGGGCTCAAACCTGAGCACGTGCAAATTGTTGCGCGCACACGCGACTGGTTGCGCTATGAAGTGCCTGACCACTTCATCCGCAAAGATGCACGCGGCCACTACCGTGGGCAAAAACAAATCTGGTTCTTGTTGCGCCTGGTAGGGCGCGACAGCGACATGAACCTTCGCGCCACTGACCACCCAGAATTTGACGCCTGGCGCTGGAATGACTACTGGGTGCCACTTGAAATGGTGATCGAGTTCAAGCGCAGCGTCTACGAGATGGCGCTGACCGAACTGGCCCGCTTCCTGCCGCGCACGCACAACCCCAACCGTTATTTGCGTTCGGGCTTCCGCGGTCAGCGGCTGGACCATGATGCCGATTCCAGCGGCAGCGGCTGGATGCCCGACGGCGAGCCCAACGCGCCACACAAGTCAGCGGGACCCGACGCGCCGGCGGATGATCCAGCCAGGCAAGACTGACCGCTTACCGCACCAAAGTTGAGATCAGGTCAGAACCAGATTGGTGCGGTGTATCAACTCGGGCTCGTTGGCGTAGCCGAGTAGAGCCTCGATCTGCGCTGAAGGTTTACGCGCAATCAAGCGCGCTTCGGCCGCCGAGTAATTGGCAAGACCACGGGCCAGTTCCTGGCCTTGATGGTCGCGCACAGCGATCACGTCGCCGCGCACAAACTCACCCTGCACTTCCAGCACGCCTACCGGCAGCAAGCTCTTGCCCTCGTCGCGCAGTTTGGCCACAGCGCCGGCGTCCACCAGCACCGCGCCGCGCATCTGCAGGTGGTCCAGCATCCACTGCTTGCGTGCCGCCTGTTTCGGTGTGGAGGCCACCAGCGCGGTGCCGATGCGCTCACCGGCCGCCAGGCGCAACAAGACATCGGGCTCGCGTCCCCAGGCGATGACGGTGCTGGTACCACTGCCGGCCGCGCGTTTGGCCGCCAGCACCTTGGTCAGCATGCCGCCGCGGCCGATGCTGGAACCGGCGCCACCGGCCATGGCCTCCAACGCCGGGTCGCCCGCCGTGGCTTCGTCGATGAAACGCGCCGTGGTGTCCTTGCGCGGGTCGGCCGAATACAAACCGCGTTGGTCGGTAAGGATGACGTACAGGTCGGCATCCACAAGGTTGGCCACCAGTGCACCCAAGGTGTCGTTGTCGCCGAAACGGATCTCGTCGTTGACGACGGTGTCGTTTTCGTTGATGACGGGTATGACTTTCAGCGCCAACAGCGTCAGCAGCGTTGAACGCGCGTTCAGGTAACGCTCGCGGTCGGCCAGGTCGGCGTGGGTCAGCAGCACTTGCGCGCTGGCCATGCCCTGTTCACGCAAATGCGTTTCGTACATTTGCACCAGGCCCATCTGGCCCACCGCGGCTGCCGCCTGCAGTTCGTGCAGTTCCTTGGGGCGCTGTTGCCAGCCCAGGCGTTTCATGCCCTCGGCGATGGCGCCGCTCGACACCATCAACAGTTCTCGCCCCTGCTGCGCCAACGCGGCCAGTTGGCGCGACCAATTGCCGATGGCTTCGGCATCAACGCCCCGCCCCTCGTTGGTGACCAGGCTGGAGCCCACCTTCACCACGATGCGGCGCGCACCCGCAACAACACCGGGTGCAGCGTCCGTACCGACCGCGTTATTCATCGCCGTCTTTGTCTCCGGTCTCAGGGGTGGTGAAACGCAGGTCGGGCAGCGGCGCCACACGCTGCTGCTCGGCCACATGCTGGTAAATGCGCTCCACGAGCGGCTGCAGACCTTCGCGCGCCAGCGCGGAGATGGAAAACACCGGCCCCTTGTAGCGCAGGCGTCGCACGTAGTCCTTCACCCGCGCTTCACGCTCTGCTTCGGGCACCATGTCGAGCTTGTTGAAGACCAGCCAGCGCGGCTTGGCGTGCAAAGCCGGGTCGTATTTCTTCAACTCGGCGACGATGGCCTTGGCCTGCTGCACCGGGTCCACACCTTCGTCAAAAGGCGCCGCATCCACCATGTGCAGCAACAGTCGTGTGCGCTGCAGATGGCGCAAAAAGCGGTGTCCCAGACCCGCGCCTTCCGAGGCACCTTCGATCAGCCCTGGCACATCGGCCACCACAAAACTGCGTTCCGGCCCCACCCGCACCACACCCAGGTTTGGGTGCAAGGTAGTGAACGGATAGTCGGCAATCTTGGGACGTGCGTTGGAAATGGCAGCTATCAACGTGCTCTTGCCTGCGTTGGGCATGCCCAGCAAGCCCACGTCGGCCAGCACCCGCAACTCCAGCTTCAGCTTGAAAGCTTCGCCAGGCCAGCCAGGCGTCTTCTGGCGCGGGCTGCGGTTGGTGCTGGACTTGAAATGCAGGTTGCCAAAACCGCCGTCACCGCCTTTGGCCAGCAGGCTGCGCTGGCCATGTTCCAGCAACTCCACCATCACCTCACCGGTTTCCTCATTGCTGACGATGGTGCCCACCGGCATGCGCAGCTCAATCTCTGGTCCGGCAGCGCCAAACTGGTCGGACCCACGTCCGGCTTCGCCATTTTTGGCTTCATGCCGCCTGGTGTAGCGGTAGTCGATGAGGGTGGTGATGTTTTGGTCGGCCACCGCCCAGACACTGCCACCGCGGCCGCCGTCGCCGCCATTGGGGCCCCCAAAGGGTATGAACTTTTCGCGCCTGAAACTGGCGCAGCCCGCCCCGCCATTGCCGGCCGAGACGTCGATCAATGCTTCGTCTACAAACTTCATGGCTGGGATTGACCGTTAAGTAGGAAGGCCGAAACAAAGAAGCCCCGGTAAACCGGGGCTTCGCGAATCAGCGGTTGATGCGCGAACGGACGGTCAGGCCGGGGTAATCGAAACCGTCTGCCGGCTCAGCGAGCCCTTGGTCTGGAACAACACCGCGCCATCGACCAGCGCAAACAAAGTGTGGTCGCGACCCATGCCCACACCGGTGCCGGCATGAAACTTGGTGCCACGCTGGCGCACGATGATGGAGCCGGCTGAAACAGCCTGGCCACCGTAGGCCTTGACACCCAGCATCTTCGGCTTGGAATCGCGGCCGTTGCGGGTTGAGCCGCCGCCTTTTTTCTGTGCCATGTTGGGTGCTCCTTAGATGGCCGTAGCGCCGTTTGTGGCGCCGTTGATCGAGCCAATGTGCAGCTCGGTGAAGTTCTGGCGGTGACCGCCATGCTTCTGGTAGTGCTTGCGGCGGCGCATCTTGAAGATGCGCACTTTATCGTGCCTGCCGTGTGCCACCACCGTGGCATTCACGGTCGCACCCGCGACCCAGGGAGTCCCGACGTTCAGGTCAGCGCCGCTACCGACTGCCAACACTTGATCGATCACGATTTCCTGACCCACGTCCGCAGCAATCTGTTCTACCAATATTTTTTCGCCAGCAGCAACTTTGTATTGTTTGCCGCCGGTTTTTATGACCGCGTACATGATGATGTGTGACCTTTGTTAAAAACTGCTTTGAGGCCGGCAGCGCGAGCCCGCAGTGCAAGCTCGCACAGTGCAAGCTTGCAAGCAAACAACTTGGCGCCAGAACAGCAGGCACCAGCCGTCTCCCCACAACGCAGAGCCTTTGAGTGTAGCACGCTCTGCGGGCTGTTGGGCCAGCCCAGCCAGCAAGCAGGGCTGCGTCCCTATAATGGACATCAACACCCTCAGCCCCACCCGTGCTCGAAACCGCGTCTCCCACGACTCCCGCTGCCGATCCCATCGAAGTCGCGCTGCTGCGCGTGAACGACGTGATACGCCAGCGCCTGAGTTCGCGTGTGGCGCTCATCGACCAGATCGCCCAGTACATCATCAGCGCCGGCGGCAAGCGCATCAGACCCCGCTTGGTGCTGCTGTTCGCAGAAGCGTTGGGTTTTGAAGGCCCGGAGAGCCTTGAATTGGCGGCCACCGTCGAGTTCATCCACACCGCCACGCTGCTGCATGACGATGTGGTGGATGAATCCGCGCTGCGCCGCGGCAGGGCCACCGCCAACGCCATGTTTGGCAACGCGGCCAGCGTGCTGGTGGGCGACTTCCTGTATTCGCGCGCATTCCAAATGATGGTTTCAGTGAACCGGATGCGTGTGCTGGACGTGTTGGCCGACGCCACCAACGTCATCGCCGAAGGCGAAGTGCTGCAGCTGATGAACATGCACGACCCTGATCTGTCGGTGGATGACTATTTGCAAGTCATCCGTTTCAAGACGGCCAAGCTGTTTGAAGCCAGTGCGCGTCTGGGTGCCGTGCTGGCTGGCGCCGAACCTGCCGTTGAAGAAGCCTGCGCCGACTACGGCCGTTCGCTGGGAACCGCCTTTCAATTGGTGGACGACTTGTTGGACTACGAGGGAAAGAGCGCTGAACTGGGCAAAAACGTCGGTGATGACCTGCGTGAAGGCAAGCCCACCTTGCCGTTGCTGCTGGCCATGGAACGCGGCTCGGCCGACGAACGCGCGATGATCCGGCACGCGATTGAACAGGGCGAGCTGCACAAGCTGGCCGAAATTCTGATCGTCGTTGAGCGCACAGGCGCGCTGAAGGCCACCCGTGCCGCAGCCCAAGAAGAAGCCGACCGCGCCCGCATGGCCCTGAGCACGCTACCCGACTCTCGAGCCCGGCAGGCTCTGCTAGACTTGTGTGTTCGGTCTATCCACCGATCGTCTTAGGCGTTCATGCTGCGCATTGGATGCGGGCTGAAAAGACTGTCGATGGGGTCTGGCCCCACCGAAATGTGCATCGGGGTGTAGCTTAGCCTGGTAGAGCGCTACGTTCGGGACGTAGAGGCCGGAGGTTCGAATCCTCTCACCCCGACCAGGTCAACCTGGCGGCCCGCACATCCAGCGTCCACGATTCGTTCGACGTGTGAACTGTTGCCGACATGCGCCTGCAGTCAGATTTACAGTGTGGGGGCGATCAGCGATGATCCGCTGCCATTTCGCACGTGAGTGACCGCAGACCAAGTGGATACGCTGGCTGAAGCACCACATTCCT
>JANNMQ010000734.1:0-3839 GCA_031398045.1 Rubrivivax sp. | reverse complement strand
CGGCAGCAAGATGCTGCTGTCCACTTGCGCCACCTGCGTGCGTCCGCAAAACGCCATCGTCAGGTCCAGTTCCTTGTGGATGATTTCCAGCGTCTTGGCCACGCCGGCCTGGCCCATGGCGCCCAGGCCGTACAGAAAGGCGCGGCCGATGTAGGTGCCCTTGGCGCCCAGCGCCAGGGCCTTCAGCACGTCTTGCCCGCTGCGGATGCCGCCGTCCATGTGCACCTCGATCTGCGGCCCCACGGCCGCCACGATGGTGGGCAGCGCTTCGATGCTGCTTTGTGCACCGTCCAGCTGCCGGCCGCCGTGGTTGCTGACGATCAGCGCGTCGGCGCCTGAATCCACCGCCAGCCGCGCGTCTTCCACGTCCTGGATGCCTTTCAGGATGAGCTTGCCGCCCCAGCGCTTCTTGATCCATTCCACGTCGCCCCAGTTCAGGCGCGGGTCGAACTGCTGCGCCGTCCAGGCCGCCAGGTTGCCCATGTCGGTCACGCCCTTGACGTGGCCCACGATGTTGCCGAACTGGCGCCGCTGGGTGCCCGCCATGCCCAGGCACCAGCGCGGTTTGGTGGCCATGTTGATGATGTTGGCCAGTGTCAGCTTGGGCGGCGCGCTGAGGCCGTTTTTCAGGTCTTTGTGGCGCTGGCCCAGAATCTGCAGGTCCAGCGTCAGCACCAGCGCGTCGCACTTCGCGGCCTTGGCGCGGTCGATCAGCCGCTCGATGAAATCGCGGTCGCGCATCACGTACAGCTGAAACCAGAACGGCTGCTTCGTGTGTGCAGCGATGTCTTCGATGGAGCAGATGCTCATGGTGGACAGCGTGAAGCGCACGCCAAAAGCTTCCGCGGCCTTGGCGGCCAGGATTTCGCCATCAGCGTGTTGCATGCCCGTCAAACCCGTGGGCGCTATGGCCACCGGCATCTTCACCGGGATGCCGACCATGGTGGACGCCGTGCTGCGGCCTTCCATGTTGACGGCCACACGCTGGCGCAGCTTGATTTTCTGGAAGTCGCTTTCGTTGGCGCGGTAGGTGCTTTCGGTCCAGCTGCCGCTGTCGGCGTAGTCGTAGAACATGCGTGGCACGCGCTTCTGGGCCAGCTGGCGCAGGTCTTCGATGGTGGTGATGACGGTCATGGTGGTCAGGTCTCCTGGCTGTGATCGTAGGCCACGCGGTGGTGCAGACGGGGCTGGGTTGATGCCTACGCCCGCCGGCTCCGAGCCTGGTTTACAAACGCACCAGCGCGCCGGCCCGCACCCCCAGCAGGCGCAGCCGCCGGCTCAGGTCGACCCGCGTCAGGCAGCGTCCAGCGGCCTGTCGGATGGCCGTGGCGTCGGCCACGGCCGCGGGCAGCGTGAGGTCGCGCGTCACGGTTTTGAAGTCGTCAAAGCGCAGCTTGATGCCGATGGTCTTGCCGGCGTAGCCCTTGCGCTGCAGGTCGGTGGCCAGTTCGGCCACCAGCTCGTCCAGGATGCGCGTCAGAGCGGCGCGGTCGCGCACCGCGTGCAAATCGCGGTCGAAGGTGGTTTCGCGGCTCATCGACACCGGTTCGCTGTGGGTGTGCACGGGGCTGTCGTCCTGCCCCAGCGCCGCGTGGTGCAGCCAGCGGCCGTAGCTCTTGCCAAAGTGGGCCAGCAGCTCGGCCAGCGGGTACTGGGCCAGCTGCCCGATGGTGCGCATGCCCAGCGCTTGCAGCTTGTCGCCGGCCTTGGGGCCGATGCCGTTGATGCGCCGCACGGGCAGCGGCCAGATGCGCGTGGGCACTTCTTCAGCGGTGATGACGGTCAGACCATCGGGCTTGTCCAGTTCGCTGGCGATCTTGGCCAGCAGTTTGTTCGGCGTCACGCCGATGGAGCAGGTCAGGCCGGTGGCTGCTTTCACGGTGTTGCGGATTTCCTGCGCCACCGCGCGCACGCCGCCCGTGCGGTCGTGGCCCACCGTTTCTTGCGCGCCGGGCACGTCGGTCAGGTCGATGTAGATCTCGTCGATGCCGCGGTTTTCGATCACCGGCGCCACCTCGGCCACCGCGGCCTTGAAGCGGCGGGAATAGGCGCGGTACTGCTCAAAGTCCACCGGCAGCAACACCGCCTGGGGCACCAGCGCGGCGGCTTTCATCAGCCCCATGCCCGAATGCACACCCAGGTCGCGCGCCGGGTAGGTGGCGGTGGTGATGACGCCGCGGCCGGCATAGCCGTCCAGCGTTGCGTAGTGCCGCGTGCCGTCGGGCTGCAGCACGGGCTGGTGACGCCGGCCACCGCCGATCACCACCGGCTGACCCGCCAAGTCGGGGTAGCGCAGCAGCTCCACAGACGCGTAGAAAGCGTCCATGTCGAGGTGGGCAATCCAGCGGCGCGCTGGGGTGGCGGTGGGCATGGACGGTCGCTGCGACCGCGGCCATTCAGCCGATGTCGCCCACATGCACGCTGAAGTGGCCGGTCTTGCGGTCGGCAAAGTAGTGTTCCAAGGTCTGCCGCACCGTTCTGAAGGCCAGCTGATCCCACGGGATTTCATCTTCCCTGAACAAGCGCGCTTCGATGGTTTCCGGGCCAGGCGCCAGTGTGGTGTTCAGCATGCGTGCGGTGTAGAACAGGTGCACCTGGCCCACACGCGCCACGCTCAGCACCGTGAACAGCGACTGCATCTCCACCTGCGCGCCGGCTTCTTCCACCGTTTCGCGCAATGCGCCTTCGGCCACCGTTTCACCCAGTTCCATGAAGCCGGCAGGCAAGGTCCAGAAACCGAAACGCGGTTCGATGTTGCGCTTGCACAGCAGCACCTGGTCTGCCCAAAAAGGCACCGTGCCCACCACGTTCAACGGGTTCTCGTAGTGAATTTCACCGCAGGCGGTGCAGGTGGCGCGCTCGCGGTTGTCGTCGGGCGGCGTTTGGTAGACAGTGGCTGCGCCGCAGACTCTGCAGTGCTGAATGCGGCGAGGAACAAACATCCACCGCAGTGTAGCGGGGCCTTCTTTGAGTCTGCCTGCAGTCTGCTTTCAGTCAACATCCGCGTGGCATCATTGAACAACACGTCACACCTTCATGCCCAGCCCCTATGAATTACGTTTTCACCCCTCCCGCTGTCGTTAGCGCGCCCGTGTTCGGCGGTGGCGAATTTCCTGTGCACCGCATCTACTGCGTGGGCCGCAACTATGCGGAACATGCACAGGAGATGGGTTTTACGGGCCGCGAGCCGCCCTTCTTTTTCTTGAAGCCGGCCGACACCCTGGTGCCGGTGAAAGCGGGTGTCACGGGCGCGCTGGACTACCCCGCGCTGACGGCCAACTTTCACCATGAAATTGAGCTGGTGGTGGCCATCGGCCGCGGCGGAAAAAATATCAAGGCGGCCGATGCCGCCAGCCACATCTGGGGCTACGCCGTGGGCCTGGACATGACACGCCGTGACCTGCAAAGCGAGATGAAAAAACAGGGTCGGCCCTGGTGCATTGGCAAGGCCTTCGAGCAAAGTGCACCGATCGGCGAGGTGCACCGCATCGAACAGACCGGTGAACTCACCCACGGCGCCATCAGCTTGACGGTGAATGGCGTGGTCAAGCAACAGGGCGATCTGAAAGATCTGATCTGGAACGTCAACGAAACCATCGAAGTGCTCAGTGCCGCCTGGGAATTGCAGCCTGGCGACTTGATTTTCAGCGGTACGCCGGCTGGGGTGGCTGCGGTGGTGCGCGGCGACGTGATGGAAGGCTCGGTGGCCGGTCTCACTAAGCTGCGGGTGGCGGTACGCTGAAAGGGCAGCTGATGGAACTCTTCAATTTTTGCCGCTCGTCGGCTTCTTACCGGGTGCGTATTGCGTTGGCGCTGAAGGGGCTGGACTACACCTACCG
>JANNMQ010000725.1:0-3056 GCA_031398045.1 Rubrivivax sp. | reverse complement strand
GCGACGGCAGTGTGCCCAGCCCGGGGTCGTACAAGGAGGTGGTGTCTGCGGCGACCCAGGGGCTGCCAAAGGACAGCGTGGCCAGCAGCACACAGCGCGCGACCCAGGTTGGGGGATGTGGCATGACAGGCTCCTGAAAAGGTTTGCCACTGGTATAGCAGACATAGGCTGCGCTGGGCCCATCCGACCAGTCGGGCGCGCGTCGCGGCATCATGCACAGCTTCTGCCGCGCTTCTGCCGCGCTCTTGCCGCGCGTTTGCCGCGTTTTTTTGCAAGCCCGACGCCACCATGCCCACGCTGACCCTGGACCACCTGCGCTGGTATGCCATTGCGCGCAGCTTGTTCACGCCCACCACGCTGCCCAAAGCCATCACCCGGCTGGGATTTGTACAGGCCGACCCCCTGCGCGCGCCAGCACGTGCCCAAGACCTGACGCTGCGCCACCGCGTGAAAAACTACGCTGCCGGTGACCTTGAACAGCGCTATCCGCGGCTGGGCATCGAAGAAGACTTTTTCATCAACTACGGTTTTGTGCCGTTGGCCACGCACCGGCTGATGCACCCGCGCACGCCGCGGCGCGTGTGGCCCGAAACACGCTGCGCGCAGGCGCAGGCGGTGCTGGACTTTGTGCACGAACGTGGTGTGGTGCACCCGCGCCAGGTGGACGCCCATTTCCAGCATGGCATAACGCAGAACTGGTTTGGCGGCCGCAGCAATGCCAGCACGCAGCTGCTGGACGACATGCACTACCGCGGCTTGCTGCGGGTGGCCGGGCGCGAAGGCGGCACACGCACCTACGCGGCGCGAGACACCCATGCGGCGCCCCCCGACCCCGCTGCCGCACTGGACACCCTGGTGGACGTGGTGGTGCAGAAGTACGCGCCGCTGCCAGCCAGCACCTTGTCGGGCCTGGTGATGCGGCTGGCCGTGGGCGCGCCGCAATGGCGAGCGTTGCGCCGCGCTGCCTGGCTGCGTGCCAAGACGCGCCTGCCCAGCGCTGAAGTGAACGGCCTGGTGTGGTACTGGCCCGCGGACGAAAACCCGCTGAGCAAACGGTACTCACAAGGCCAAGCGCTGGACGACACGCTGCGCTTGTTGACGCCTTTTGACCCCGTGGTGTGGGACCGCCGCCGCTTTGAAGCTTTCTGGGGCTGGGCCTACCGGTTCGAGGCCTACACACCCGCGGCCAAGCGTCTGCGGGGCCACTACGCGCTGCCCATGCTGTGGCGCGGGCAGGTCATCGGCTGGGGCAACCTGGCGGTGCGTGCAGGTGCACTGCACACCGAGCTGGGCTACGTGGCGGGGCAGGCACCGCGCGACGCGGCATTCAAGCGGGCACTGCAGTCTGAACTGGCTGCGATGGAAGCTTTTCTGCGGCTTTGACAGCAGCTGCCACAGGCGCCGCAGGCGGCGCCTGCGCCCCTCTATCCGCCGCAGGCGGCGCCCCAACCGCATCAGCGCGCGACGCCTTCCAGCGCTCGGCCCACAACTGCAAGTCCACCATCGGCATGGGCTTGCCCATGTGATACCCCTGCGCCTCGTCGCAGCCCAGTTCGGACAGGCGCTGCAGGATGGCAGCGTTTTCAACCCCTTCAGCCACCACACTGAGGCCCAGGTTGTGCGCCAGGTCGATGGTTGAACGCACGATCTGTGCATCGCCGTTGGGTTCAGTCCCCTGCCCGCCGTTTTTATCCAGCATGCCCATCACAAAACTTTTGTCGATCTTCAACTCTTTCACCGGCAAGCGCTTCAGGTAGGCCAGTGACGAATAGCCAGTGCCGAAATCGTCGATGGACAACTTGTAGCCACGCTGCGCCAGGCGGTTCAGCGTGGCTTCGGCGCGCTGCGGGTCGTCCATGATGGCGCTTTCGGTAATCTCCAGACAGAAGGCTTCCGCGCTGGCGCCGTGGCGCATCAACAAGGTTTCCAGCTTGTCGGGCAGATCCAGGTCCATCAGGTCGCGTGTGGACAGGTTGATCGACAGGCGTTTCACGCCCACGGACAACAAAGCCGCTTGCTGGCGCGCACCCTCTTCAAACACCCACAGCGTGAGTTGGCGCACGTAGCCCGTTTGCTCGGCAAAGGGAATGAACTGCATCGGCGGCACCAAGCCGCGCTGTGGGTGCTGCCAGCGCACCAGACCCTCGGCGCCGCACAGGCTGCCGTCGACCAGCGACACCTTGGGCTGCACAAACAGGCGCAGTTGGTGGTGGTCCACCGCGTGTCGCAGTTCTGACAACAGCGACAGCGTTTGCGCGCTGCCGCTGTCGAGCGCCGGTTCATACAGCTGCGCGCCGGCGGTGCGGCGTTTGGCCACGTACATCGCCACTTCGGCGCGGCTCAGCAGCAGGTCGGCTTCGGTGGCGTGGTCTGGGAAACAGGCAATGCCCAGGCCCGCGCTGAGGTCCACCACCTGGTCGTCCAGCGTCAACGGCGCTTCAAAGGCGGCGCTGATGCGCTGCGCCACCTGCTGCGCCAGTGCGGCGTCGGCCAGTGGCAGCAGCAGCGCAAATTCGTCACCACCCAGCCGCGCCACCAGATCGCCGGGCCGCACCGCCTCACACAGCCGCTGCGCCACCGCCTGCAGCAGGCGGTCGCCAAAGGCATAACCCAGCACGTCGTTGACGTGTTTGAAGCGGTCCAGGTCCAGCATCACCACCGCCAGCGGCCGGCCTTGTTGGGCCGCGGCTTGCACGGTGTCACGAAACTGCGCGCGGTTGGGCAGGCCCGTCAGGCGGTCCCAATAAGCCAGCTGGCGAATTTCGCGCTGCTGCTGGCCGATGTTCAGCCGCATGTGTTCAAAGGCCTTGGCCAGGTCACCAATCTCGTCTTGACGGCCGGTGTGGCCCAGCGGTGTGTCGTAGTCGCCCCGGCCCAGTTGTTCACTGGCCTGCACCAGATGGTGCAGCGGCTTTGTGACGCGCCGTGCCACCCACACGCTGCCCAGGCCAAACAGCACCAGGCCCAGCAGCGTCAGCGCGCCCAGGGTCAGCTGCAAGGCCTGGTAAGGTGCCACCGCTTTGGCCAGCGAGCCCGTCAGGCTGACGACCAGTTGG
>JANNMQ010000722.1:0-2593 GCA_031398045.1 Rubrivivax sp. | reverse complement strand
GGATGGGGCGGGGCATAAGATCCTTGGGCGCGGGGCCGGCGTGTGGCCGAGGGCGCAGGGTTGGCGGGGCTGGGGACTGGGGCCGGTGCTGCGGGATGTGGGGGCGACCCGTGCGTCATGCACCACGCTGAAACCCCATCTGATTCTGCCAGCGCAGGGATGCTGCGCCACCCCGTGCTATAACCCGCCGGCCCTCGAAACCCGGGGTCCGCCACATCAGATGGAGACAGTGCGCCGCCGATGACAAACCCGTTGGTGCCCCCGCAGCGCGCGACACGATGAAAAAAGGTTTCTCGACCATCATGTCGGCGCAGTTCTTCAGCTCGCTGGCTGACAACGCGCTGCTGGTGGCGGCCATCGAGCTGTTGCGCATGTCCAAAGCGCCGGCCTGGCAGACGCCGGCCCTGGCGCCCATGTTTGCACTCTTCTATGTGGTGCTGGCGCCTTTTGTGGGTGCTTTTGCAGACGCCCTGCCCAAGGGACGCGTCATGTTCATCAGCAACAGCATCAAGGTAGTGGGTTGCCTGATGATGCTGTTTGGCGGCCACCCGCTGCTGGCTTACGCGGTGGTGGGGCTGGGTGCGGCTGCTTATTCGCCGGCCAAGTACGGCATCCTGACCGAACTGTTGCCGGCCTCGCAACTGGTCAAGGGCAACGGATGGATCGAAGGTCTGACCGTGGGCTCCATCATTCTGGGCATCTTGCTTGGCGGCCAGCTGGTGGGCTCCAACATGGCGCCGCGGTTGCTGTTGTTTGACTTTCCGCTGATGCAGACCAGCATCGACACAGCGCCCGAGGCAGCCATCTCGGTCATCGTGTTTTTGTATCTTGTGGCAGCGGTGTTCAACTTGCGCATCCCACGCACCGAAGCGCCGCTGCAACCCTTTAGCAGCAGCATCCCTTATCTTGTGAAGGACTTCTCGCACTGCAACTCGCGCTTGTGGGCTGACAAGCTGGGCCAGATCACGTTGGCCACAACCACCTTGTTGTGGGGCATCTTTGGCAATTTGCGGCTCATCGTTTTTGCGTGGGCTGCAGCTGCGCTGGGTTATGGCACCACGCAGGCTTCCAACCTGGCCGGTGTGGTCATCGTCGGTTCGGTGATTGGCGCGGTGGTGGCTTCCACAAGGATGAAGCTTGAGCATGCGGTGAAGGTCATCCCGCTGGGCATCGTGGTGGGTGTGTTGATGATCGGCCTGGTGGTGATGACCAACGTGTGGGTGGCAGCGCCGTTCCTGGTGTTGCTGGGCGCGTTGTGCGGTTTCCTCATTGTGCCGATGAACGCTTTGCTGCAACACCGGGGCCACAACTTGATGGGGGCCGGGCGTTCCATCGCTGTGCAGAATTTCAATGAGCAGGCCTGCATCCTGGGCCTGGGTGCTTTCTATGCGGGCATGACTCGTTTTGGGCTGTCTGCCTTCATGGCCATCGCCCTCTTTGGCCTGATCGTGGCCGGGGTCATGGAACTGATACGCCGCTGGTACCAGCGCAATTTGGTGCAGCATGGTGTTGAGGTACAGAGGCTGTTGGCTGTGGCACGCAGCGATCACCATTGAATTCGGCCGTTCGTGTAACACCCAGGAGATGCCCATGCCTGCCACCGTGTATGACTTTCAGGCGCTGTCCATTGATGGCAAGCCCGCAGACCTTTCCACCCAGCGCGGCAAGGTGCTGTTGGTTGTCAACACCGCCAGCGCCTGCGGTTTTACGCCGCAGTTCGCGGGCCTGGAAAAGCTGTGGGCCGACTACCGGGATCGCGGGTTGGTGGTGGTGGGTTTTCCCAGCAACGAATTTGGCGCCCAAGACCCGGGTAGCAATGAAGAGATTGCGTCTTTCTGCCAGCTGAATTTTGGCGTTAGCTTTCCGATGATGGCCAAGGTGCAGGTTAATGGAGCGCAGGCGCATCCGCTGTGGCAGTGGTTGAAGGCGCAGGCCCCAGGCTTGTTGGGCACCGAAGGGGTGAAGTGGAACTTCACCAAGTTTCTGGTCGGTCGCAAAGGCCAGGTGTTGAAGCGTTACGCACCCAACGACAGCCCCGAGAGCCTGCGCAAAGACGTCGAAGCGGCTTTGGCTGAAAGCGCTTGAACGAGCTCTGCATACAGACCACTTGATTCGGAACCCGGCTCCCGGCCGGCAAAGGAAACCCCCTGATGTTTTCGCACCTCGAGCCCTACGCAGGCGACCCCATCCTGAGCCTGAACGATGCATTCCAAAAGGATGCACGCACCGACAAGATCAACCTGTCCATCGGCATCTACTTTGACAACGTCGGCCGCATACCGGTGCTGGACAGCGTGCGGCGCGCCGAAGCCCGGATGCTGGAGCAAAGCGGGCCCAAAGCCTATCTGCCCATAGAGGGTTCTGCGCCCATGCGGCAGGCGGTGCAGGCCTTGCTCTTCGGTGCCGGCCACGAAGCGCTTGCCAGCGGCCGCGTGGCCACGCTGCAGACGGTGGGTTCCAGCGGCGGCCTGAAGGTGGCGGCCGACTTCATGCACCGCTGGTTTGCAAACACCCAGGTTTGGGTCAGCGACCCCACCTGGGACAACCACCGCGCGATGTTTGAAGGTGCTGGCCTGCAGGTGAACACCTACCC
>JANNMQ010000649.1:0-6985 GCA_031398045.1 Rubrivivax sp. | reverse complement strand
CGGCCCATCCACGGAGCGCAGCCACAGCCCGGCAGCTTCGAAGCCCATACCTTCAGCAACGAAGCCGGAAGTCGGGCCTACAAGGTTTATGTGCCGACGGTGAAGTCTGACAGCCCGCGGGCCCTGATCGTGATGCTGCATGGCTGCACCCAGTCGGCCGACGACTTTGCGGCCGGTACACAGATGAATCGCCTGGCCGACGAACACGGCTTCCTGGTTGTTTATCCCGAGCAAGCCGCGCACGTGAATGCATCAAAGTGCTGGAACTGGTTCCAGCCCCAGGACCAGCGGCGCGGTGGGGGCGAGCCTTCGCTGATCGCCGGCATCGTGGGCCAGGTGGCGCGCACACACGGTGCCGACCCACGCCGCATTTACGTGGCCGGGCTGTCTGCGGGCGCGGCGATGGCCGTGGTGCTGGGCGAGACCTACCCGGAGCTGTTTGCCGGTGTCGGCGCCCATTCCGGCCTGCCCTACGGCAGCGCGCACGATGTGCCGTCGGCCTTGGCCGCGATGAAAGGGGGGCGCAGCGGTTTGCCGGGGCTGAAGAGCGCGCCCGGGCAAGCCCGTGCCCCAGGCAGCAAGACCGTGCAGGCGGTGCCCCTTATCGTGTTCCATGGCGATCGTGACCACACGGTGCAGCACAGCAACGGCGTGCGCATGGCGCAGCAAGCCAGCGACGCGCACGCCGTTTTGGTGGGCGACGCCACGCTCAACGTCAGCACGCAGGCGGGTGTCGCGCCGGGTGGCCGGCGTTTCAGCCGCACGGTGCATGCCAACGCCAAGGGTCAGTCTCGGATCGAAAGTTGGACCGTGCACGGGGCCGGCCACGCCTGGTCGGGTGGACACGCAAGTGGTTCGTTCACCGATCACACCGGCCCGGACGCATCAGCCCACATGGTGCAGTTTTTTATGGCCCTCTGAAATGGATCTAACGAAGCCGGCAAGGGCCGCCTGAAGACTTCGCTCGGCGGCCCCGCGCCAGCGGCAACACACGCGGTCGGCCCCCCTACATCGAGGCCGCGGCGCCCCTACCGCTAGGGGTGGCCCCCGGCCCGCTGGCTCATCAGACTTCGCCCTTGCAAGCCCGACGTGCCCCATCCCTGGGGCCGTGGCGCGCCACACAGGAGCAAGATCATGGCAAGAGACCTGGGTTCATGGTGGATCAAAGACGGCATCGACGGCCGTCGCATTGAGGCACAAGGGTTTGCTTCGCTGTTGGCAACAGTGCCCGGTTATGCATGGACACAAGATCGCGGCGACAGCGCTGTGCTCGAGAAGGACTTTGTCGAGACCAACAACTACACGGAAAAGGTCGATCTGGTGGACGCCGTGATGATGTCGTCGCACGGCAATCCCAACAGTTTTTCAGTCAGCAATGGATCGGTGTCCACCAGCGACACCATCAAGTTTGGCAAGGGCGACCTGGAGATTTTCGCCACCCACGCCTGCAAACTGCTGGAACACAGCGCAGCGAACCCCGTGGGGCGCTGGTGTGGTGCTTTTGACCGCTTGCACTACCTGTGCGGCTTTCACAACAGCAGCTACAGCGGCGGTGGTCAAAACGCGCGCGGCCAGTACTTTGCGATGTACGCCGCCTGGCTGAATGCGGTGATGCCCTGGACGCCGCAGTACACCGTGCGTGAAGCCTGGAAGATGGCCAACGTGATGGTGGAGGGTTCCAACGTCGAATGGGCCTACCTGCGCGCCACGGCGCCAGGTGCTGACACCTACAACGAAAAGCTCGGCACCGGTGAAACCACCGACCCCGTGACCAACCGGTCGTTCTGGACCGCCCACGGTTCATGCTGACGTGCTGACGTACTGACGTGCTGACCCCTTGAAACCAGGAGCCCGATCATGAAATTCGAACAACTCACCCTGAAAACGCGGCAGCCCGATTGGCGCGCATCGATGCCGGTGTTTGCCATGGCGCCACCGCCCGTGGAACAACGCCGCGCCACGGCCCACAGCCTGGGCGATGGCATGAAACTGGGACATCTGCGTGCAACCGAGCTGGAACACGGTCTGGTGCTGGCCAGCGAGCGCGGCGACATCACCGTGTTCCACGCCAGCGGCGCGCTGTGGGCGCGCGACGCCACGGCCACGGCCGACGCCAAGGACGAGATGCGCAACTGGCCCGGGTTGGTGCAGCCCACAGCCGCCGGTGAGGATTTCAGCTTGTCTGCCGACACCGGCAAGCGCGTCACTTCCATGGCGCAGGACCTGCTTCGCCAGCACAACCTCTTGGGCCGCGAGGCGGGCCCGGCCAGCGTGCAGCTCGAACAGGTCAGCCTGCTGGACGCCCAAGGCAAAGAAATCAAACGCGGTGCCGGCCAGGCCACGGTGAAGTTTGGCTACAGCGTCGAAGGCGTGCCCGCACGGGGCGCAGGTGCCAAGACGTTGATGTTTGCCGAGCCCGGCAACACCAGCAGCGCTGCACCGCGTGTGGCGGGCTTGTTTCACGCCTGGCGGGCCTTGGGCGAAGCGGTGGCTGTCAAGCTGCCATCGCTGGAAGCGGCGCTGTCAGTGGCCTTGTTGCAAGACCCTGAATTAGACCGTTATGCCGCCGCTGGACATGTCATCCAGATCCACCTGCTTGAACTGGTTTACCTGGCCTTGCCAGCCTTCATGCGCCAAAGCCATCTGTTTCCGGTCATCCAGGTGGAAGGGGAGGTGGCCAAGGGCAAGCTGGGTGACGCTTTCAACTTTGCACGCTTTCACCATGTGGTGCCGCCCGCTGACTATGCCGCTGCCGACCTGCACGGTGCCTACCTGAGCTTGAACCCAGACGGCATCACACCACGCCCCGGGCGCAATGCATTGAATTGACGCTGCGCCAGCGGCCCATCGCGCAGGCACGCTGACGAGCCCGCGCGATGGGCCCAGCGGCCTCAATGTGAAGGCGTGTCAGGCTGGGCGGTGCTGCGAAACGCACTCGGGCTGGTGCCGGTGTGCTCGCGAAAAACTCGGCTGAAATGCGACAGGTTGCCGAAGCCCCAGGACTGTGCAATGTCGGTGATGGGCCGTGCCGGGGCGCTGGCGTTTTGCAGGTCGCGCACGCAGGCTTGCAAGCGCATGCGCTGTATGTAGGCCGCCACCGATTCGCCTTCGCCCGACAGGGTGTTGTACAGGTGCCGGCGGCTGCAGTTCAGCGCGCGTGCGATGCCGTCCACACTGAGCTTGGGGTCGCCCAGATGCTGCGCCACGTAGCCACGAAACCGGTCACGCAGCGCCTCGCGCTGGCTCACCAAAGTGTCCTGCCCCGCCAGTTCAAGCAAAGAAAGCTGCACCAGTTGTTTGATCAGCTGGCCCGCGCCTTGCGCAGCGGCTTCGCTCATGTGCGGCAATTCCTGGTAGGTGTTGCGCATGGTTTCCAGCGCCACGCGTGAAATGCCGTTGGCGCCCAGGTGCCGGGCCATCAGGCCTTGCAGGCGCAGGCTGCGCACCACCAGATCGTCCTTGGGCACCATGACGATGAGGTGGTCCACCGTGGCCGGGTTGGAAATCTCGTAACTGCCGGTGGTGTCGTAAATGATCCAGCCGCCAGGGCTGGTGCTGGCCTGCCGGCTTTGCTGTTCCACACAGGCGCTGCCCTGCCAGGGGGCGACGATCTTCAGGTACTCGCAGCCACTGGCACGCGCCATCTGCGACGTGCGCATCACCCGGTGCCGGCTGGCTTCAAGGCGGGTGAGGATGACGTCACCCGCGCGGGTGGCAGCCATGTGGCCGTCAAACGCGGTGTCGCCATAGAAGTCGGAATCAAGGCCTCCGAAGTGCTGACTGACCCATTCGCGCCACTGCGGCGCTCGGTCGCGGGGCGCAACCACATCGGTATTCATGACCCAGGAATCTGACATCGGGCGGGTGGGGTGAGTGGGGCAGGCCACAGCCGTGAACGGCGTGCAGCTCAATTATCGGCAAGGGGCCTTGTCCCTGCGCCGCCCCGTGTCGAGGGAAAACCCCTGTCCCGATGCACAGGCAGACAACCGGAAAACACGCTCACAGCACAGCGCAGCGTCCAGGAACTTCCTACGATCAAGGCCGAGACAAGCTGCCCGATCCGGGTCGACCAACAAGGAGACACACCGTGGTGAATTCCATCCGAAAAACCCGACGCCAGATCATCCAGGGTGCTGCAGCCACTGTGGGCGCCCTGGCCATGGCGCCCGCACTGCGCGCGCAGCCGGCTCCCGTTCGCATCGGTTACGCCATCGCCCGCACCGGCCCCTGGACCGGCGGCGCACAGGTCAGCCAGGAGCCCAACTATCTGCTCTGGGCCGAGCAGCAAAACGCAGCGGGTGGGTTGGATGTGAAAGGCGTGAAACGCCCGATTGAGCTCATCAGTTCCGACGACCGCAGCGACACCGAAACCGTGGTTCGCACCTACGAAAAACTGATGGGCAGCGACAAGGTGGACCTGGTGTTGCCACCTTGGGGCAGCAACGCCAACTTTGCCGTGGCACCGCTGGCCAACCGCTTCGGCTACCCCTTCCTGGCGCCCACCGCGCTGAGCAAGCGGCTCATCGAAATGAAGCTGCCCTACTTCTTCTTGCTGTTGCAGCAGCCGGCATCGATGACCACGGCGCTGGTGGACATGTTGAAGGCCAACGGCTGCAAGTCCCTGGCCTGCATCTATGTGGATGACCTGTTCGGGCTGGAAAACTACGCCGCGCTGAAGGTGGCGTTGCAGGGCAGCGGCATCCAGATGGTGGAAGACAAAAGCTACCCCGGCGGTGTGAAAGATCTGTCTCCGGTGCTGCGTTCGATCAAGGACAAGAACCCCGACGCCTTTGTCGGTTTCACCTACCCGCCTGACACCATCCTGGCCAGTAAGCAGGCCAAAGAAGTCGGCCTGAACCCGAAGTTTTTCTACGCTTCGGTGGGCACCGCTTTCCAGCTCTACAAAAACGTGATGACCCCCGCCGGCGCCGAAGGGGTGCTGGGCATGGGTTCGTGGAACAGCAAAACCAGCTCCGGCGCCAAGGCCTACTTCGACGCCCATGTGAAGAAGTTCGCCGGCAAAGAACCCGACCGCTGGGCCAGCGGTGCCTGCTGGGCCGGCCTGGAAATACTGACTGCCGCCGTCAAGCAGCAAGGCCTGGACCGCAAAGCCATACGCGACTACGTGGCCAAGACCACACACAAGACCATCATGGGCGACATCAAGTTCATAGGCAGCGAAAACGTCGGCACGCCGGGCACCGTGAGCCAGTGGCAGAACGGTGAATTTGAAGTGGTGTGGCCGCAGGCCCAAGCCACCGCCAAGCTCAACGCCAGCAAGCCGGCCTGGAAATAAGCCTGCCTGCTGCGTAGCACCGCTGCGGCCCGCTGGGTTGGCGCGGTGCAGCAGCTTGCGCGGCCTGCCTGCCCCTCGCACCAACCCCCATGTCCTTCGGCGCCTGGCTTGAACTGTTGGCTTCCGGTCTCATCACCGGCGGCATTTATGCGCTGGTGGCGCTGGGGCTGAACCTGCAGTACGGGCTGATGCGCATCCTGAACATTGCGCACGGCGAGTTTTTGATGCTGGGCGCCTACCTCACCTGGATGATGCAAACGCAGTTTGGCCTGCATCCGCTGCTGATGGTGCCGGTGTCTTTTGCACTGCTGATGGCGCTGGGCTGGGTGATACACCGGATGTGTTTTAAACGACTGACCGCCACATCGCCCAACCTCGACATCTTCGAAGCGCGGGGCCTGATGGTCGCCTTTGGTTTGATGTTTTTGGTGCAAAACCTGGTCAGTTATGTCTGGGGCGGCGACTTGCGTGGCTACGACTTCATGACCGACCCGGTAAAGCTGGGCAACGCACAATTTGCCGGCAACAAGCTGCTGGTGTTTGCGCTGGCGCTGGTGTTTGCGGGTGGTTTGATCGTTCTGCTGCGCATGACGCTGCTGGGCAAAGGCGTGCGCGCGCTGATGCAGTCGCCCGTTGGCGCACAGCTGGTGGGCATCGACACCCTGCGCCTGCACCCCCTGATGTTCGGCATTGGCCTGGGGCTGTCGGGCGTGGCGGGTTGCCTGCTGTCGATGGCCTACACCATCAGCCCGTCGATGGGCGAGCCCTACACCGTGACGGCGCTGATCGTCATCACCCTGGGGGGTTTTGGCAGCATGGCCGGGGCGTTGGCTGGTGGTCTGCTGCTGGGCGTGGTGGAGGCCG
The DNA here is from genome assembly GCA_031398045.1 of Rubrivivax sp. GTDB lineage: Bacteria > Pseudomonadota > Gammaproteobacteria > Burkholderiales > Burkholderiaceae_C > Rubrivivax. Next base: position 825 of record JANNMQ010000649.1, on the reverse strand, counting down.
TGGGCATGCACTTCACCAACCCGTCGCTGAAGGCGCTGCTGTCCTACGTCGTGTTCATCGGTGTGCTGCTGTTGCGGCCTGAAGGCCTGTTCACGCGCAAAAGTAGAAAAGCATGAGAAGAAAAGCCAGAGCCGAAAAACATGAATGAACAGCAACGGCTGGTGCGCGACCTGCTGGTGCTGTTTGGCCTGACTGGCTGGGCACTGTCGCTGCCCTACTACGGCAGCGAATTCATGGTGTCGATGGCGCTCACCTGCCTGATGTACGTGGCGCTGTCGTCCAGCTGGGGCTTGTTCTGTGGCGCCACGCGTTACCTGTCGCTGGCCACGTCGGCCTTCTTCGGCATCGGCGCCTACACCAGCGCGCTGGCGCTGGAACGTTTCGGCTGGGTGGAGTCCATCGCACTGGGCGCGGCCCTGTCCACTGCGGTGGCTGTACTTATGGGGGCGGCGGTGCTGCACCTGCGCGGCACCTACTTCGCAGTGCTCACCTTTGGCATGACGGAACTCATCCGCCATGCCATCACCTACTTTGAAAAGCAGGTCACCGGTACGGTGGGCCGCGTGCTGTCGGTGGTGCCCGAGCGCGACACCATCTACCTGACCGTGCTGGCGCTGGCGGTGGGCACGGTGGCGCTGTCCATCTTTGTGCGCCGCACCCGCTTCGGCTTGGCACTGATGGGTATAGGCGCAGACGAACAGCGCACACAAACGCTGGGGGTGAACACGCGCCTGATCAAGATTGCCGGCTTTGCCATGACCGCCGCCGTGGCCGGCGCGGTGGGGGCTGCCATGTCGGTGCGCTGGACCTACATCGACCCGCACA